>NZ_JAUBOQ010000006.1:65968-102188 GCF_036700325.1 Microcoleus sp. Z1_B2 | reverse complement strand
GATATTGGCAGGTTTACCCGCCCCTACCTGATTTCTGGTAATCGACCGGACATAATATTAGACGGCAATCAACATTGACCATAATATCTCGGCCGGGCGGGTTTTTGAGATGGTCAATTATGGGCCGATATTGGCAGGTTTACCCGCCCCTACCTGATTTCTGGTAATCGACCGGACATAATATTAGACGGCAATCAACATTGTTATTCACTGTTTTTATTGGTGGCTGCTTTCTGACGAAAGGAAGATGCTGATATCAACAAGTATTGTTCTGAAATTGACAGTTTTTCTTGGCTTCAGCCTTCCCCCCTGCTGGGGTAGGGGCAAGGCTGTTTCGGGGCAACCACGGGGAGTAGGGGTCGGATTGCCCCTACGGAAAATCAGGCTTTTGTAGGGGCGGTGCCAAGAGTGCCCGCCCCACCATAGACGAGCGGGTCGGGGTTTCAGATATCGGGGCAACCACAGGGGGATTGCCCCTACAAGAGAATGAAACTGCCCTGGGTAGGGGGGGGTTGGCTTCTACCTTCTGCCTTCAGGGAAGAGGAGCAAAACTGTAGATTTTTTGAGGTTCGAGCCGATCGCAAATTCCGGTTAATTCCGGCAAAACGAATGTCTCGCGATCGAGCTGGACTTGCAGGGTTTTGAGCGGATCTGCACCGGAGGAAACCATGAATTCTAATGTTTGCAAATTCGGCTCATTGCTGATTTCACCCAGAATTTGGCCGATCGCCTTGACGTAAGGATGGTTTACCTCCGAGTACCAGTCGGGGGCTGCGAGTCCGGCTTGATCGAAGCCCAGGTGAACGATGAGAGAGCCTTCTCCGAACAGGGCTATGCCCACCGGCCGCGCTTCTTCTTGCAGCAGCAAGTGCTGGTTAGCCGCCAAATGCCGCAGTTTTTCGAGGTGTTCGTACCGATTTTGAATGGCAGAATCTTCCTCTTTTCCTTCTGCTTTTTCGTTCCACTGAATCGCCACTGTTACTAAATAAGTTTGCAGTAGCATATGACCGAGTTTTTCGGCTTTTGTTGCCAGATAGATCGAGTTGTAATCTGTGGCTTCAATTAGTAAGGGGACGCGATCGGCTACTTCAATCCCGTAACCTTTCAACCCTGCAATTTTGCGCGGGTTGTTGGTAATCAAGCGAATTTTTTGAACTCCCAAATCGTTGAGCATTTGTGCTCCGACGCCGTAGTTCCGCAAGTCGGCGGGAAATCCTAACCGTTCGTTGGCTTCGACTGTATCGAATCCCAAATCTTGCAGCGAGTAAGCTTTTAGTTTATTTACCAATCCAATGCCCCTACCTTCTTGGCGCAAGTAAACTATGACGCCAGAACCGACATTTTCGATCATTTTCAGTGCCGCTTGCAGTTGCATCCGGCAGTCGCAGCGCAGGGAACCCAAAGCATCGCCGGTCAGGCATTCGGAATGCACCCGCACCATCACGGGTTTGTCTTTAAATTCTGCCGGGTCGCCCTTGACAATAGCAACGTGTTCTGAGTTGTCTTGGGTGTCGCGGTAGGCGTAAATCATAAACTCGCCGAATTGAGTGGGCAATTTGGCGACGGTTTCGCGGCGGACGAATCGATCGTGCTTGAGCCGGTAGCTAATTAAGTCGGCAATACTGATTATTTTGAGGTTGTGGGTTTTGGCGTAGTCGATTAATTCCGGCAACCTCGCCATCGAACCGTCGGGGTTTTGAATTTCGCAGATGACGCCGCTGGGATACAGGCCAGCGAGTCTGGCGAGGTCAACCGAGGCCTCGGTGTGACCGGCGCGTTTGAGGACGCCACCGTCGATCGCCCGCAGGGGGAAAATGTGACCGGGACGGCGCAAGTCTTGAGGTTTGGTGTCCGGGTGGATGGCGACTTGGATGGTGCGTGCCCGGTCTTCGGCGGAGATACCGGTACTGACGCCGTTGACTGCATCGATGCTGACGGTGAAGGCAGTTTGGTTGTTGTCAGTGTTTTTGCTGACCATGAGGGGCAGTTCCAGGCGATCGAGCCTTTCGCCGCTCAATGCCAGACAAATCAAACCCCGCGCGTTCACGGCCATAAAATTGATGTTGTCGGGGGTGGCGAATTGGGCGGCACATATCACATCGCCTTCGTTTTCGCGATTTTCGTCATCGACTACTACCAGGGGGCGACCTGCTTTGAGGTCTACGAGGGCGCTGTCAATTGAGTCAAATTGAAAGGATTGAGTTGAGGTGTTGTTATTTGTCACTGAGCAGTTCAATCTATAAACAGTAATGTTATGGAAATAGAATCTATTTGTGATTGTAACCTTTTGTATCCGGCAGGGCGATCGGCCAATCCAGATGAGTTTGACAATATTTCTCAAGTCACTTACTATAATTATTGCATCTTGTCAACAAAATCTCTCCCCAATATTTCATGAGCTTGACTGAGATCGCGAATATTTTAGGTAAACCGTACTTCCAAGCTCCTAATTGCCTAATTTATCTGATTCAAAAAGTTGTCTGGAACTAAGGCGCGGGAGTTGCGGGCTGCAAGTTCTTTTCACCCCGCAATGAAAAGTTTCTCTGGTATGTGAAAAATCAAGACAAGTATACATTTAATTTGGATGAAGTGCGCGACCCAAATGTGAAATATCCGAATCAGAAAAAGAACGGCAAGATTAAAGTAAACTTAAAAGGCAAAAATCCGACGGATGTTTGGCAGTTCCCAAAAGTTACGTCGGGGAAAAACCGAGCTTCAAAAGAACGTACGCCTCACCCCGCTAAATTTCCTGTTGCTGTTGTCGATCGCATCATCAAGTCGGCCTCGAATTTAAACGAAATTGTTTTAGATCCGTTTATGGGTTCCGAGACTACAGCAATTGTGGCTCTGGGTTGGCAGCGACAAGTTATTGGATTTGAAATTAGGGCTGATTACTGTCAGATTGTCGCTAGTAGAATAGATGATTTTTTGATGGACAAGGAACTGGCAGAAGCAAAGTTATCTTTATTCTAAAGTTGGTAAATTTCAGCAACTTAATTTAAATAGTCCCAGATCGGGCGATCGGTCTCAAGCGATCGGCGCTTAAGATCGCACAGCCCAGAACGCTCGGCGCAATGGGACAATATTGATATCCCGTCAAATTATCCCAACCATGAATAATTGGCCGAAATTCCTCCCCGATCCTAGATCGTGCGGCAGAGGGTTTGCCTTAAGCATTAGCTTTTGGCTGATTGTTTCTTTGCTGTGGCCCAATGCTTACTACTATTCCTACGGATTTAGCAGGACGTACTGGTACACCATCAGGAGCTCTGACTGGGAATCCCCGATCGTACTTGCTTGGTTGTGCCAAATCTGGTTATTTGCTTTCTATCACTGGGGGTTAACCAAGCTTGCAGAGTGGGTGGAAATTCGCCGACACAATCAGCAACCGCCGACTGTATCGGCTTGGCACCACTGGAGGGAAGGCATTATCGCATTTCTGACGCTACCTGCTGCGATTTTGATGGGAATTCCGCCGACTGCCTTTTTTATGCTGCCGATCAGAAGCTTTTCGGGCGCCCTCGTTGCTGTAATTCTAGGAAGTGCGATCGCCTCTGCTTACCTGTATCACTTCCGCTTTGCAAAGCTGCTTAAAATTATTGTTAAATTCTTAGGGATTTTCTATGCAGACCTTCTAAAGATACTTGAACTTTTGTTAGTTCCAGTATTAACTGGTACTCCGTTTTTTCTGCTAACTGTTGCGACGGCAGAAATCGTGCCAATACAGCTACTGTCGCTGACAACCTTTCTGTTAGTTATTTGCGTACTGCTAAGCGGGATAGTGGGATATGCAGCTTTGCAGTATTGGTCCGCGCATCTAGTTAATTGGGCCGCGACTTGGTGGCCCGCTGACTCTCCTGGTTACAGTCGCCTTCAAGCCCGAAAAGCCTGGAAACACAACAAAACAGCAACCAGCCAATCTTTTGTTCGGCACACAACCAGTTGGCACTTAGCAGCTAACGACACTACCAACCTAATTTACCTAAACCTCATAGCGATCGTACTCGGTGCGATCGGTTTTCTGCTGTTTGGAGAGTCGAAAGAATGGTCAGAAACACAAGAAGATATTTTAGGATCGGCCGTGGCGCTAGTGTGGGTGGCGGTGTGGCATTTCTGGGGGTGGCCGCGCGAAGTAGAAATTGCTAGAGGTAAGCCGGAAGCTAAGAAAAAGCGATCGCCCAATTCTAACTCAGCGCCTCCCAATCCGGTAGAACAAGAGCTAAATCAGCTCAAAACCACAACTGGAATGAATCGGATGAAGTCAGTAAGACGATCGACCCAGCCAACTCCTGAAGTTGCTCAATGGTACGTCTTTCGCAGCGGTGAAGCCAAAGGGCCCTATACCAAATTGCAATTATGGGAAGTTCAGGAAATCACAGCCCGAACCAAAGTGCGGCGCGGGGAAGCCGAGTGGCAGCGCGCCGGTGAAATTCCAGAATTAGCGTCGTACCTCACTCAAAAATAAGACAGTACAAGTCACCGCACGTCGATCGGCGCTTAAGACGATCGCACTGCCCAGAAAGTAGCGCTATATCCCTTGATAATCTGGAAATAATCTGATAGTATATTAGCAAGTGGGGGTGGAACTACCTCACTATAAAAAGCCTTTGAAACAAAGGAAAAAGAAGCCTGCGGTCTAAATGTACTCAATTGACCGTCAGGTTTTTTCACTAACCGAATATTCAAGTCAATGTCTAAAGTAGTCGATGAACTTTGTCAGTTATAACTGAATCTCAGGCGCTGTTCTCAATCAGACCCAATCAACCTGGTAACAGGGACTAAAAATCTCAGATATCAGGTCGATCGCGCAGCAAGAAACCAAGTGGATGAGGCCAAGAGTGTAAGATGTCAGTTATCACGAATACTTTCTGTTGGCGATTGCCCGACGGCACCCAAAATTGAAAATTATGCCAGCCAATTGCTGATTCTGCTGGCTTCATGTTATAGTGGTTTTCCAAGAATTAAATTCGGTTGCGTAGTTTGTTGGTGTTTATTTACAAGCGTCTCTCCGAATCTAAGTCTCTGCACCCTAATGATTCTGGAGATTTTATGTCGATTTACGTGGGTAATCTTTCATATGAGGTAACATCAGACGACCTCAACGAAGTATTTGCCGAGTACGGTACTGTAAGCCGCGTCCAAGTGCCAGTGGACCGGGAAACAGGCAGGATGCGGGGTTTTGCTTTTGTGGAAATGGCAAGCGAGGCAGAAGAAGCAGCAGCCATCGCAGCTTTAGACGGTGCTGAGTGGATGGGCCGCGACTTGAAAGTCAACAAAGCCAAACCTCGCGAAAACAACAACAGACGCCCCTCGGGCGGCGGCTGGGGCGACAACGATCGCCCTGCACGCGGACGCTACTAAACTTTGAGACTGAAAATTTGAGTTTTGGTAGTTGACGGCAGGTGCGAATGCTGCTTTTTTTTCGGGTTGTTCGATCGACCCATCAAATAAAACTCCCAAACCTCTGGCATCAGTTTTGCCCCCTCCTTGGAGGGGGCTTTGTTTTTGGCGAAAAATCCCGCGAGGTACGTCGGCGGTGCAGTTCCCAGTCTAGTTCGTGATTCAGTACCCTCTTAACTGCTTTTTTTAAGAGGCTGTCGGGATTTCGCCGATCGACTCCTGTAAACTATCAAACTACAATTAAGCAGCAAGAAAAGTTAGAATAACGGCAAAACTGAATATTGCCCAGAACAGCCAAACTATCTTTACCGAAGATTAGTCGAGAAAACCAGCCGAATATCAGCCAATATCTTGATTTTGCCTCAATAAAGATGTCCAAGGTCTACAGCACGGCGGAACTCATTAAAATCCTCGAAGAAGAGCGCCAAGCCTGCTTGCATGGGCGGCGTCTCAACTTGACTCAAACTTCTGCTACAGGCAACCCCGTGATTGACCGCTTTCTCAAGTCTGAGGGAGTTCAGAAGTTCACTGCTTATCAAAATTTTAAGGCGGCTGTGCACGAATACCAGCGGGAACATCAAGTTTCTGGGATTGTCTGGCGGGAAATGGCGGTTAAAGGCAATACTCTACGCTATCCGGCAGTGGATGACGAATTAATAGCTCTACCGGTTGATTTGATTACGTTGAAGGCAGCTAAGATTGCTATGTTGGAATTCTGGCAGCAGGTAACTGCGGGGATGGATTTGTATTTAAGCATTAACAGCGGGAAGGATTTTCGATCGATCGAGCCGGTTGATGTAGAAGCTATAGCCCAGCGCACAGAATGGGCCAATCTCTCCAAGTGGGAAAAGTTGGATTTTCTAGAAATTTTGTTGCAGTTGGGCTGGGGGAAGCCGGAGGAAGCTTATTATAAGCGGGGATGGCCAACCTCGGGCAGTGAGTACATTCACGCCGTCAAACCCGGACAGCGGCCGATTTGTTAATTGGTAATTAGTAATTGCTAAGGATCGCGAATTAAATAACTTACAATTTTAATTGTTATTGTGGAAGTTATTTAATTCTCATTCCTAAGAGGATATCCTGAATTCAGAACCATCGACAACACAGAAATTGAGGAGACGGCAGTGCCGTGTCCCTACCCCAAAACGTCGTAGCACGGGCGAGAACCCGACGCCATCGCCCGATTTGCAGGGACAGGGCAGTGCCGTGTCCTGACTGTGCGTAATATCTGAAGAACTCATTTATTAACATCAGAAATTTGACAAAGCATCAAGCCAAACCACTGATTTGGATCTGTCCAAACTTGCACCGGCATTAAACCACGCTGCGACAGTTCTTTTTTTACAGTAGTGAGATTGAACTTGCGCGATATTTCGCTGCGGATAGTTTCTCCCGCTGCAAATTCAACCGTTAAATTGAGAGAACGCAAGTGCACTGTTTGCGCTTTTTTACTTTTCAAGTGCATTTCAATTTGACATTCCTCTTGATTGTAAAAAGCCCAATGCTCGAACTGTGCTAAATCAAAATTTCCCTGATATTTTCGATTTAAATGTCGCAGCATATTCAAGTTAAATGCTGCCGTTACTCCTTGACTGTCATCGTAGGCAGGCTCTAAAATATCCTTAGATTTGTCCAAGTCAATTCCCAGCAAAAAATACTCTCCCGGCTGCAATGCACCGACAATTTGCGAGAAGAACAAATCGCATTCTTGAGCGTTGAGATTGCCGAGGGTACTGCCGAGAAAGCAAATCATTCGGGTTGGCAACGGCGACGGTGCAATTTTAGCTAAGGCTAATTCGTAAGTGCTGACAAGTCCGTGAATCTGGAGCGACGGATAATCTGCCAACAGTTGACAAGCGCTGCTTTCTAGGATAGTAGGACTGATGTCGATCGGCAAATAGTGCAGGGGATATTCCAGTTGACTGTAAGCATCAAGGAGAATCCGAGTTTTGGTGGAACTGCCACTGCCGAGTTCGACGATTTCGCAGGGGCCCGTTAAATTGGCGATCGCCCCCGCGCATCCCTGCAAAATTGCCGTCTCAGTGCGTGTCAGGTAGTATTCCGGCAACTGGCAAATCAACTCAAACAGCTTCGATCCGCGATCGTCGTAGAAATACTTTGGAGGCAGGGATTTGGGGGTTTGAGTCAACCCGCTAACTGCATCGCTGCCAGCATTGATTTCTGCGGGTGTCGGTGCCGCAGCGCTCACCAGTCGCTCTAAGTGCAGCCGGTTTTCTTTTGTTGAGGCTGAGTTGGTTGTGTCGGACAGTCTTGGGGATTTCATAAAGTAATTTTTAGATGCACACATGGGTATAGCACGCAGTCGCGTTGCCAAATATCGCGATCAAGTCAGATTTTTCAGGTGACTCTCCGTTCTGTATTGTCTCACCCGATGGATCTCGCATCCACAATTAAAACTTAAAATTTATCCACAAAAATTATTGAATACTTAACCAAACTTGTTTTATTTGAGCTTGTCACATGGAAAAATGTTGGGAATTTTGCAAACAAATTTTGTCCCCAATTCCCTCTCCAGCCCTTTATCTGATGTTCGTCAAATAAGCTTTCTAAGGCAAGTATTAAGGAATTTGTTGATTTGAAAAATCCGCTGACTAAATTCCTTAATACGAACAAACTTGATGGTAATTATAATTACCTAGCAAACTACTTAGCGCAGCGAAAACCAGCAATAATTTGCCGCACGCCCGGATAATACCAATTCCGAAAGGTCGATCGCAGAGCCTGCGGAAAAGTCGCCCAACTCCCCCCTTTCAAAACCCGGTGTTCTCCATCAAAATAAACTTGAGAATATCCCCTATAAGGATAACTTTCAAATCCCGGATAGGCGTCAAAGGTTGAAGCAGTCCACTCCCAAACATTGCCCAACATATCATAGCAGCCTGCCGCACTTGCTCCTTTGGGAAAGGCATCAACTGGCGAAGTATTGGCAATATTATTGCCGTGATTGCACAGGCTGCCGTTTGGCGGTTCTTCTCCCCAAGGATAGATGCGATATGTTTGATTTGTGGCGTCCCAACTCGCAGCTTTTTCCCATTCGGCTTCCGATGGTAAACGCTTGCCGATAAAGTTGCAGTAAGCTTCGGCTTCGTACCAACTCACGCCGCAGACTGGATGGTTGTTGAAAGCTGGATTTTCTGACCAGTAAAGCGGTTGAGAGACGGCTTCGACTTGCAGCCATTTCCAGCCGTCCGCTGACCACCAATCAGGGTTTTGATAGCCGCCGGATTCCATGAAATCTCGGTATTCACGGCAAGTGACGGGATAGCGATCGATCGAGTATGCTTCTAAATAACATAGGTGGCGCGATCGCTCATTATCCAAAGCCTCAGCAGCATCGCTTCCCATGTAAAATTCCCCGCCCGGAATTTCAATCGCCAAATCGGTAATTGGGCATCGGGAATTGGGAATTGGGAATTGGGAATTGGGAATTGGGAATTTCTGCTGCTTTATTCCTCTGTCTTGTAGAGAATTAATCCGTGTATCCGTGTCCAAATCCGTGTCGTGCCTTCCTTCCTTCTTCCTGTGCATTTGCAACACGAAAGCAACAGTTTCGCAGTGCTGGCTTTCGTGCTGAATAATAAACCGCCACAGACGTTCTTGCTCGTCGATCGGCGCGACTTCCAAATAATCTAACACCTTTTTTCTCACCGCGTCCAGATATAATTCAACTTCAGGTAACGCGGGCAGAAAAACCCGTTGTTTTTTCGGCAAAATATCAGCAGCAAACAGTTGGTGATACTGAGGAAAGACCGGTTCCAAGCCAGCACACCGCTGCAACAGCCACAAATCCTCAGTATAAGCAATGTGACCTAAGTGCCAGCCAACTGGACTGAAATCAGGATGAGCTTGACGACAAAAAGTATCGTAGTCGATGTCGGCAAATAGCTTGAAAGTGCCGCGGCGACACTGCTGCAAATCGCGATAAATTGCCTCTCTACAAGATTGGATAGATTTCGAGATCACGCTCTACTCCGGTACTGATAATGCTCTGGACTGGGCACGAGTGCCAATTGCCAGCAAATAAAGGTTCAGAAGCAATGATGACAGAATTCGGGAAATTTAAATCGTCCCGCAGCCAATAGAGGGAAGGAGGGGTTTTTTGGGAAGCAAAGCGAGAGGCAACGAGCTGGTGTCCGTCGCTGATAATTATATTAGCTGAAAATTCTACTTGGTGAAAGTTTGCTAGCTCTGCCAAAGTTTTCAGCGACTTTTGCAAAGCTGCTTGTACGGTCAGATTTCCGGCTGTCAATTCATTGACAAACAAGCCGAAGATATGCTCAGAATCTGTAGTACCGTTAATTGATTGATACAGCGTATCGCTGAGCCGATCGCGAATTGGTCTGTAAAGAGTTTGCCGAAAATTCTTCACGAAGCCGTTGTGTACGAACAGCAGGCGATCGTTCTGAAACGGCTGACAGTTGCTCAAATCTACAGCTTGTCCTGAAGTTGCACTGCGAACATATCCGATCGCGCATCCAGATTCAACGAATCGACTGATACTCGGAAGGTTAATGTCGCTCCAAATTGGCTGTACATTTTTATAAGTAAACGGGTCAGTATCTAGGTGCGGGTGATACCAACCAATACCAAAACCGTCAGCATTGAGTAGGCCAGAAGTCATTTCGCGGGGATCGTAACTCTGCACAATTAGGGAATGTTCCGGCTTGTACAGAATAGCATCGAGTAAAATCGGCTCCCCGAGGTAGCCAAGCAAACGGCACATAAAATTTTTGCAGCAATTTGATTAGCATTGTAAGTCATTAGCCGAAAAATTGCCCGTTAGCGAAGCCCGCCCCTACGGGGGCTACGCCAACGAAGAGGATCGCCCATCTTCAGCGCTGACAACAAGGTTTTTGGTAGCCTGCTGCCAGCATCGCAGTACAAACGATACAGTTAAGGTAGAACCCCTGCAACACAAGGAGACTCTTGAATGTTCATCGACGAACTCATCCCAATGGCGAAAGAATTGATCGAACAGCCGATCGCCTTCGCGGGCGGATTTTTATCTGGCCTGCTTCGACTCAACCTTCACGAAGATCCCGTTAAAAGCTGGATCGACGAGCAAGCTGGTTCAACTTCCTACACTACTCCCCCAGCCGAACCCACCAACGGTAAAAGCAGCGGGCCTCAGTCAATCTCGATCGACTAAGGAAAAGCAGTAACATCATCCCAACGCCAAACTGATTACAGTTATGGCGTGGGCTTCCAAACTTCACACTTTGGCTTTTCGCGTTTTTCCCTGACGGGATTTCCACACTTGGCTAGATTGAATTGCTCACTTCCCGCTAGTAAGTCTGCACAGACACAAGCGATTCCCGTATAACCTTTTTCAGATAGATGAAGTACAATAACACCAGTGTGTAAACCAGTTCCAAATATCTTGCTGAGAAAGTTGACGAAATGCAAACTCGATCGCATTTCCTAATTATTGATGTTTTTTTTTGAATAAAACTGAAAAATTTTTTAAATTTTGATCCTAATTTTTCAGGTTTATGATAAATCAGGCGAAGGGGGCGACAAGTATATTACTTTCGCCCTTTTTATTGATTACTTTATTTAATTATTTTGTGTGTTTCTATGATTATTCTCCATCACTCCCAAAGCATTTTTCCATAATCTCGGTAAGTTACCTGAGCATAAAATCCTCAAATATAATTGTATCATTTTCCTTATTAAATTAACTTATAAGCTGTCGCGCATTTAAATTCTATATTAGGGGCGGGCTAGAAGCCCAACCCTAATCCCCACAAAAGTTTGATTGTTTTTTGACATATAATTTAAAGGCCGCAACAGCTTATAGCGATTCTAAGTGAATTGTGTAATTGTTGTAGGGGCAAAACTCACGCCCGGTTGCCCCAATCCGTGGGGGGTAGGCACAGGGCACTAGCCCTACATATTTGTACAACTGATGCGAGGATTGCTATAAGCTGTGGAGCATTTAAAGCAGTAACGAGGCTTGTATGGTGCGTCAATCGATTTGAGATTTGAGATTTGAGATTAAAGAATTGACTCCCCGGATAAATGCTCTTTCTTGAGGATTTTCGATTTGAGATGCTTTCGATTGATTCCACAGATAAATCACGTGGCGGGTACCACCTTTGAAATTCGTGGTCAGGAGTTAACACTTACGCGCTTATGCGGGAAACATTTCTGTAATGACCCACCCTACTATCGTCTTTTAAATACCGAACAGCTTACTCATCAATTCATTACTACTTTTAACAGGCAAAAACTCAAATGTAAACTTTTAATAGGTAATTCATCTACCTGATAGAAGCTATAATATACAAGATATGTCCATAATTGCAGCGAGGATAACTGTAGTAGAAGTAAGCAGAAATAGTATGTTGAGAAAAATGAATTTACAAACCAGACTAATCAGTGCCTTTCTGACGATGGGACTTTTAGTATTTTTAGTAGCCTGGGTAGGATGGAGTTCAACATCCAATCTCAGTCAACACATAGAGACTATCGGTAAAAATAAATTACCGAGTATTGAAGCATTATTGAAAATTAACGAGGGACAAACCCAAATTGAGTCATCCGAAAGAGCGCTAATTCATCCCGCACTCAGTCAAGCAGAAAGGCAAGATGCTTTAAACAGAATGGACAAGGCTTGGCAGCAGATTCAAAATGGCTTTAAAGCATACGAAGTGCTTCCTCGTACCTCAGATGAAGACGCACTATATCAACAAATGCTTAAGTATTGGGAGGAGTGGCAGCAGGAAGCTCAAGAACTCCTGCTAATTAATAAAGAATTTGAAACACTGGGAATTTTCAATCCTTTGGCTTTGCAGATTGAACTACTTAAGCAGGGTAAAAGTAATTCGCCGGAAATGGCAAGAGCAAACACAGCTACTAACCTTTTGAATAAACTTAGTCAGCAAGCTAAGGTGATTCGTGTTAGATTTATCAAATCTGAACAAGCCACTTTAGCAGTAGCTGAATTCAACCGAAAGGAAGCAGAAGAAGCTTATAGAAGCGCAGAAAAAGATCGTAAAAAAACTCAAATAGCTGTAGTATTGGGCATGACATTGGGGCCGCTAATAGCGATTATTTTAGGCATATCTTTAAGCATAGCGATCGCCAAACCTTTAGATCGAGCGCTCAAAGGTATTATTAATATGATTGTCAGTTCTTCTACCGAGATAGCTGCTACAATTGAGCAACAGGAACGTATTGCTGTACAACAAGCTGCTTCTGTTAATCAAACAACTACCACAATGGATGAATTGGGCGCATCATCGAGGCAATCAGCTATGCAAGCCCAATCAGCCCTTGAAAATGCCAGTAATGTCTTAAATATGGCCGCAGAAGGCAGTAAAGTGGTGCATAAAACCCAGCAGGGAATGTTAAGTTTGACGGAAAAAGTTGGAGCAATTGCCGCTCAAGTTTTAAATTTGAGCCAGCAAACCACTCAGATTGCTAATATTACCAATTTAGTCAGCGATTTGGCTAGTCAAACTAATATGCTGGCGATTAACGCTACAGTGGAAGCAGTACGCACGGGAGAACAAGGAAAGGGGTTTGGGGTGGTGGCGACGGAAATTCGCAGACTGGCAGATCAAAGCAAAAAATCGTCGGATCAGATTAGTGATTTGATAAACGGTATTAAGAATTCCATTAATAAAACAGTGATGGTAACAGATGAGGGCAAGAAAACTTTAGATAATAGCCTGAAATTGACTGAAGGTGCGGCGGATAATTTTAACAATGTTGCTAATGCTATTAACAGTGTTGTTGTCAGCAGTCAGCAAATTTATCTTAATACCAAACAGCAGGCGATCGCTATTGAGCAAGTGGTAGATGCGATGAATGTTCTGAATAAAGGAGCAGCGGAAACAGCCAGCGGTATTACCCAAAGTCGAATTGGCACTCAAACACTTAACAAAGCGGCTTTAAATCTCAAATCCTTAGTTTAATTGAGAAAAGAAAGTAATATCCTAAACTGGGGATGAAGGAGATGGACAGAAAATTTGTCGCATTCCTCATTTCCACTTGGCAATTCCAAATTTTGCCCAAGGATTGAAGGTGACATCTCCCCGTTTAGGAAAGGGTTGGGGAGATGTGTATAGTAATTCTCAAGTGAATGAGGTATAGATTTGAATTTTAGATTAAAGAATGGCAGAAGTGGGGAATTGGTAATTAATTGGCAAGTACCTCACGAAAGTTGACAACCGCTATATCAACGCTCGTGGCCCAGAGCAACCTAATATATTATACCTTGTTAGTCGCTATGTTTCCGAAGATGCTTGGTGATTCGTCGCCCACCAATCAGCGATTAGATTAAAATCAAGTATTGTTCAGGGGTGGGATTCCTCGTCGCCCCAAAACTCATATCCTCACTCATTCGCAGGGCGAGTGAGGATATGAGTTTTGATTAAGCTAACTATTGCAGCCAGTACCAAGGGTTGGTCAATCGATTTTAGATTTTAGATTTTAGATTTTAGAATTGAAGCATTGACTTGCGCGAGATAAATACGTTCGGCAAGTTTCTCGGATACAGGTTTTTTATTTATCCACGCATAAATCAGGGGGCTTGTATCCTGGATGCTTTCGGTGAGTGCGGCAAACCCTTTTAGTTAGAGTCGATCGCCCAGTTGTATGCTAGATAGCACTTGACAGTTAAATTAACAGGTTATTATGTATAGCACAACAAGTTCAGTTCGATCGACATGACTATCTACATTGGAAATCTGTCTTACCGCGCCACCGAAGAAGACCTGAAAGCAGTATTTGCAGAATACGGCACAGTCAAGCGAGTTGTCTTGCCTACCGACAGGGAAACCGGTCGGATGCGCGGTTTTGCATTTGTTGAGATGATGGAGGATGCCCAAGAAGACGCTGCAATTGCCGAATTAGACGGTGCAGAGTGGATGGGCCGCCCCTTGCGAGTGAACAAAGCTAAACCGAAAGAAGAGGGAAATCGAGGCGCAGGTATCAATAGAAACGACGGATATTAGTCGGCGGTGCGGCGGTTGACATCCTCTCGGAACCCACCTGATGCACCAGTGCGCCAGTAGGGCGGAATTGCAAGCAGCAGTTGATTTTGGGGATGAAATGTCAAATCCGCTGCACAAAAATATCGATTCTTTGTGGGCTGCACTTGATTCATAACTTTTTGAGCAAGACAGAATTTAGGCACGCTAGTCTAGAAACCCGATTTCTTGGGCGATACCGGGCTGCTAAAAGCAAAATTTGTCAGGAGAAACCGGGTTGATGAGCGTTAATCTTAAAAAGAGTAAACTCGCCCTTTTTCATCAATATAAACTGACCGGTCTTGCCTAGTGCGGCCGTCTGCTCTGGTGATGCGAATCGTCAAAATGTTTGTCTGCGAGTCAACGTTATAGTCGTATTTCAAAGTTGTGGTTGCTGTTGTGGCATTAATCGGAATATTGGCAATGTCGCCGGTACGATTGCTGATGCGAACACTGATGTTTCTGCTGGCTCCGACGGGCAAGGATGACAAGCGGCCACCTGATTCACCGTATTCTAGGTTCAATCCCGTTTCATTTAACAGTCTGAGGGTAATGTTGCGAGTATTGTCAACCTGCGCTTGAGGTTGCCAGAATCCGGGTTTTGTCCCGCCGTCAGTTGCAGGTTGAGATAATGCTGGATGGGGATGCAGAAAGCCGAGAGCGGCAAGTATTGCTGCGGTTGCAATAATTTTTGATTTCACTGTTTGTACCTCCGGGTCATTCGATTTTAGATTTTAGATTTTAGATTTTGGATTGACTTGCGCGAGATAAATGCGGGGGCTTGAGGATTTTCGATTTTCGATTTGGGATTGATTCCACGGATAAATCACGTGGCGGGTACCACCTTTGAAATTCGTGGTCAAGAATTGGTTATATTTCTATCCTAGCTTTAAAATCCGATGTTAGTGGAAGGAAGAGGGAATAAGGAAGAGGGAAGAGGGAAGAGGGAAGAAGCAATAAAAGGAATAAAAGCCAGGGTTTGAGAAATTAAGAATTTCCTAACCGTCGGGCGCGGTTGCTATATCTACTCAGAAACCGGGCTTCTGTAGTTGTTAATAGTCCTGGACGCACGGGTTGTCTAGAAAGCCGATGGCTGAGCGGGTGGCTGCTTGCCAAAGCTATGATTTAGAGTAGAAACCGGATTTCTGAGGTAAAGTGGGTGCGGGAGTGGTTAATTGTTAATTATCGATCGAGCGGCTTCTAGCAGCAGGCGCTGTTCGGCGCGGACGATCGCCCTGCTAGTTTGTTCTACGGCATCGACATTGACCGAAATAGACGAAATTCCCCACCGCACGAAGGATTCAACTGTATCGGGATACAATGCGGGAGCGTCGCCACAGATCGAGCAAGGAATGCCGGCGGCCCTGGCTTGTTTGATTAATTGTTCGATCGCCCTCATCACTGCTCGATCGCTCCCGTTGAATGCACCTGCTACCTGTTGGGAGTTGCGGTGAATCCCTAACAGAAATTGGGTTAAATCGTTGGTGCCGATGGAAATTCCTTGAACCCCGGCTTTTACGTAATCTGGTAATAAAAATAACACCGAAGGAACTTCCGCCATAATCCACAGTTGAAATTCGGGCGAGCGGTTTTTCCAAACAGTTTCTAAGCGCTGGCGGCAGTAGATAAACTCGTCAACCGATCGCACGAAAGGCAAAATTAAATTAACATTTGTATGACCTGACTCGCAGACTTTTTGAAGTACGCAGAGTTCCCAATCAAATAATTCCGGTTCAAAGGTATAACTGAAACTGCCGTGGTCGCCTGACTCGCGTAAATCGAGAGATCGATAAAATATTGGCTGCGGGGAAACGGCAGCAGCAAATAAGCTGAGGCAATCCGCCATGCGATCGACAAATTCCGATTGGCGGCCGTCTTGTAGCCAAACTTTGGGGTTTTGACAGTCCAAAGCTTCTAATGCCATTAATTCCGATCGCAGCAATCCGATGCCGTCTATTGGCAGATTTTTGAGGCGGTCAATCGAACTTGTTTGGCTGACATTAACTAGCAGTTGAGTTGCCGTTGGTGGGCCCCAAACATATTGAGTAGACTCAGATTGTCGAGATTTAGGATCGGAATTGGACGATCGATCGGAGGTAGAAGATTGGTGCTTGGCTATTGACATTTTGGCTGCTGTACTGTATATATCTGCCTTTTTTGCTGTGTCCAGAAGTCGGCGGCTGTCTGCTATCTCGATGGCATCGGGTTGGGCGAGGGCAAAAACTTCTCCGGTATCGCCGTCTACCAAAACCGAATCGCCCGAGGCGATCGCCCGCGTGGCCCCGGTCACTCCCACAACGGCGGGAATCCCCAATTCTCTTGCTAAAATGGCGCCGTGGCCTGTCATACCTCCTTGTTCGGCAACCACCCCAGCAGCAACCTTCAGCCAAGGTAGCCAATTCGGCTCGATTGTCCGGGCTACTAAAATGCCTCCGGCTAGGAATTCCGCGTTTTCTGGGTGGGAATTAGTCATAACTTGGGCAATTGCTTCGGCTTTTCCTGATGCTGCTGCCACACCTCTGAGTATGGCAGGAGTTCGGGCTCTTGCGATCGAGTTTGGCTGCCGGAGGTATCTCGGATTTTCCTCTACCGGCGCGACTTTTTCCGCTTTGACAAGACGAACTTGAGTGAAATAAAACTGCAGTTCGCCGCTGTTTTCTGTCTGGTTTAGCGTCCACTCCAAAATTAAATCTGAGTCAAATTCGGCGATCGCTTTTTTACTCAATTCAATGATTTCTTGCAGTTGCGATTCCTCTAAAACGTATTGTGTTTGTGCTTCTTCTCCCAGCGCTAAAACTTGCACGCAACAGTCAGCAAAATCAGAAAGTATAAAGGGAGAATCGGGAATTGGGAAAGCAGCAAACTTGCCCAGTAGCAGTTTTTTTTTCGGTTCACTATCGCCGACTTTGAGATTGTAGGCTAATGTTTTGTAACCGATCCGCTGGAATTTAACCGCGCTTGTTTCCGGCTGCACTTGATAGTAATCGGGGATGGTTTCTCCCCTAGCCAGGGACAATCCCAAACCGCTGGTGGCTTGGATTTCCCACTGTGCGCCCGCCTTTGTTTTCACCTCGCCCGCGGCGATGGCTTCTTGAAGTGGCTGCACCAAAACTGCGGGATTGATTTGCTGTACCCGCAGCCCGCACCGCTGCCAGTAAAATAGACTTCGGGCTCTGAACATTTCTGCCCAAGCTCGTTTGAGTCCGGCCCCAATGGCTTCGGGTTCTGCCCGTACTGCCTGAGATTCCAAAATGCCTACTGTTTTCGGGTTCCAGGAAGTCAGGGAAGGGCGAAAAATTAAGGCTGTGGAGTTTAAGTTTGACTGTGAGTTGAGTTGAGAAACAGCAGACTCTAGGGTGGAGAGCAGTGAATCGGGCAGTTTGCCGGTGAGGATTTGGTGGCGGATGCTGCGGGCGATCGATTGCAGTTGTCTGGGTTCATCGACATTCAAGTGCAGGGAAGAGTGTGGCCAGTCAGCAAACAGCGGTTCTAGGCAGTCGATCGACTCTAAAAACTGCCAGAATGTAGTAGCCGGCACGACAAAACCCGGTACAACGGGATGATTTTTCTGGAGCAAACAGCTCAAGTAAAATGCTTTTTCTCCCACTGCATCTCTGTCTGAAGGTTGAATTTTGTCTAACCAGTAGAGGTTTTTCACGCTGCGAGCCTGTCCGTGGAAACAGATTGAATTTGATAGTTTTTCCCATTAATCACTTACGACAATTTTAGGATGAACAAGCGACAATGGACGGGATTAGTCAAATCTTTTCTCAATCTATTTCTTAAGTCTAACTGTCCTCTTTGTCAGCGACCGGCCGCCGGAGAGTTTTGTCCCTACTGTGACAAGCAGCTTCAGCAATGTCAATTAAGCGATCCGGGTCGATTTTGGCATTCACAGCAGCGTGTTTTTGTGTGGGGTGAGTATGGCGGGGCTCTCAAACGGGCGATCGCAGCTTTGAAATATGACGGCAATCCGCAATTAGCCAAACCTCTCGGCGGCTGGCTGGCGGAAGCTTGGCTGAGTTTTCCCGAATTAGCTATAGACAATTTAACTGTTGTACCGATTCCCCTGCACAAAGAAAAGCTCAAGCAGCGCGGTTTTAACCAGGCGGAACTTTTGGCTGAAAGTTTTTGCGATCTGACTGGTTTGCCTTTGCAGCGGCACGGTTTGGAACGGGTGAAAAATACTCAGGCTTTATTCGCTCTGACGCCGCAGCAGCGCCAAGCGGAAATGAAAAATGCTTTAGGTTTGGGGAAAGATTTCCGTCGTCGCCTCCCGCGCGATCGAGTGCTGTTAGTTGATGATATTTACACTAGCGGTACTACGGTTAAGTCGGCAATTAAAATTTTGGAACAATCGGGAATTTCGGTTTATGGAACTGTGGCACTTGCAACTCCGAATAAGATTAATAGGTAAGCTGTGACGGCATTTAAATTTCAACAGATTTGTAGTGAGGACTAAAGTCATCAAATTTGTTGACTCACTTGTGACCTCAGAAACCCGATTTCTACGAATAGTTCTCGTTCATCGAGGTAAAAGTCGTATAAACCGGGTTTCTCGCCCCTCGCGAGTCAGCCATGAAACTGTCCGAAGTGTTGATTAATGATGATTTACTAACAAGATTTTTTGGGAAAAAGGAACCGCGAAGACGCTATTGACGCAAAGAAAGAGAAGGGAGAGAGTTTAGGCGGAAAGCGGGAATTGATTGCTGATGTTCCACCGGCTGCCGTCGTGAAGCAGTAAAGTTAACGCCGAAGCGGTAAACTCAAAGTGGAGCGATCGCCCTGCAAATTCCAACCAAGCTGTTTGAAAATTCTCCTTAGTTAAATCGCGAAATGCTACTGTCATGTGCGGTACAAATGGGCGACTTTGAGAAACTCGATCGACAATTCCCAAATTTGCCTCCAAATAACTCATCAAAGATGAGTGAATCTCCAGCAATTCGGGCGATTTGAAAACATCAGCGTAAATGACGCGGGGCGTGAAAGCAGCAAAACCGGATAGAGTAACGGGAATGGGCCGCCGATTTGCAGAAAACTGGTTCAAACTTTCCTCTAATTTGGCAACATCCTCCGCTAACG
Organism: Microcoleus sp. Z1_B2; assembly: GCF_036700325.1. Taxonomy (NCBI): domain Bacteria; kingdom Bacillati; phylum Cyanobacteriota; class Cyanophyceae; order Oscillatoriales; family Microcoleaceae; genus Microcoleus; species Microcoleus sp. Z1_B2. Next base: position 82,707 of record NZ_JAUBOQ010000006.1, on the reverse strand, counting down.
AGTGAAAAGGAGGTTGCAGCGTGATGTGCGGCGGGGAATTCAAAGCACCGCGGCTGTTGTAATGTTCCGCAAAATATAGTTTAATCTCAGTAATGTGTTGTTCAATATCGGGAGGCGGCACTAGGGCAATAAAAAATCGCTGTTTTGACGGGTTCATGGGATAACATCGCAGTGAGGAAGAAATGGCGGAGTATGGAAAATCGAGTATTTACTCAAGGCTTGTACCAAAAACTCCATTCCCAATCTACAATCCAAAATCCAAAATCTAAAATCTAAAATTTAAAATGCCTTGGTTTGTCAAAATTGAGCAAGGAATTGTCGAAAAGCCTGTCTTTGACCAATACGTGCCAGCTCACAGAGCTTATGTCCGAGAGTTGATTTCTAAAGGACACCGAGCGAAAACTGGCTACTGGGGGCGGCGGGGCGGCGGTATGTTGCTGTTTGAGGCGGGTTCGATGGATGAGGCGAGGGCGATCGTCGCTGAAGACCCGCTGGTGAAGAACGGTTGCGTTATTTATGAAATTTATCACTGGTGTGTGGTTGAAGAATAAATAACTGTGTTATACTCATAAATGAACTGGACCCACGCGATTCCAACGCCCAAATCTTGTCAGGACCGGAAGGTAGCAGCAACACGGGATGCTTGTAATAGGCGTGGTCTCCGGTTCACCCAGTTTTTTGAGGTGTAGCTCCTATGCCTGGTTTCGGAGATATTTTACAGAAAGCAGTTTACCTTGGTGTCGGGCTAGCTTCCTACGCTGGTGAAAAAGCTGGCAGCAAGTTAACTGAATTACGCACTGAAGCCCAAAAGCTGGCAGACGAATTGGTGAAGCGGGGCGAGATGTCCACGGAAGAAGCTCGCCGCTTTGTTGACGATATGGTACAACAGGCTCAGCAGCAGCCTCCCGTAGCCTCGGCTGGGAACGAAAAACCCGCTGAACCTCGGCGGATTGAAATTGTTTCTGAGGAAGAAGATGTCTCGGCAAAAGATGCTAAAGAGACAGGCGGCGTAGACAAGCTCCGCGAACAAGTGCAGAATTTACAAGAGGAATTGCGGCGGCTGAAGCGGGATTAAGCAGGAAAAAGCTCGCTCAGCAAAGCAGGAAGGGAACTCAAGATAATACTCTTGAGTTCCCTTTTTGAATATCTGTCCTGTTAAACTTGACCGGATATCCGGCAATAGGTAATAGAATTGAAAGTAGGTGCGATCGCTTCGCTTGAGGCTGGCTGCACTTGTCTGTAAAATATTTTGTAATAGCCAACTGTCAAATTCATGGAAGATTGGTCTAAAGATTTTTTTGGAGTAATGGAAAATGCTGTTTCTGAAGTAGAGCATTTTTTCAGCGAAATGGGCGAAGAGTTTGTCGAAATGCTGGACGTTTTGGCAAAAATGTCGGAAGACTTTACAGAACAAGTACAAAATAATCTGATTAACGACATTGACGGTTATTTCAATGAATTTGACGGTTTATTTAATGAATTTATCGAACCGATAATTGAAATTTGCCGCGACTTCGACCCGGAGTTTGATGAGATAGATTTGTCGATGGTGACTTATGTAGACCCTTCACCGACGCAGCAGCCGGCTTGTCGCGGTTGTCGCAACTATCACGGTCAAGTTTACGGTGGCAATTTGTTGGTTTGTGCGATGCACCCTACTGGTGTGGAATCGGAGAGTTGTGCTGATTGGGAAACTGACAGCGATATGAATCCTTTTTAAGACGGCAGTTGAGTTGTTGAGGGGTTAATTGTTTATGGTAACGTCAATTCAGTCTCCGTCCAAGATTTCTCTCGAAGAGTTTCTGCTGCTTCCAGAAACTAAGCCGGCTAGCGAGTATGTTGACGGTCAAATTTATCCAAAAGATATGCCCCAAGGAAAACACAGCACGTTACAAACTCGTTTTGGAAATAGAATTAATCAGGTGGGAGAACCGCAAAAGTTAGCTTTTGCTTTTTCAGAATTGCGTTGCACTTTTGGGGGACGTTCTATTGTTCCAGATATAGCAGTGTTTGAGTGGTCGCGCATTCTTCTCAATACTAAGGGAGAAGTAGAAAACAGGTTTGAAATTGTGCCGGATTGGACAATTGAGATTTTATCGCCGGATCAAAATCCAACTCGGGTCATTAATAATATTTTGTTTTGCTTAAATCACAATGCTAAACTGGGTTGGTTGATTGACCCGGCAGAAAAATTAGTTCTTGTTTTTAAACCGCAGCAGCAACCAGAGGCGAAAGAGAATCAGGATATTTTACCTGTGCTCGATGTGCTGTCGGATTTGCAACTGTCGGCCGATGATTTGTTTGCGCTGTTAAGTTTCGATCGCCCGTGAGTTACAGTTGAGTCAGGGTAATTTTGCATCTAACGGCATTTAAAGGTGAATCGCTCAACGGCTAATAATTCGCAATTTGGATTTCCGAAGATGCCGCCATCGCTGCAATTGCGACAGTATCAGCGAGTGGCGGTGGCTAATTGGTTTGCGAATCAGGGACGCGGTACGCTGAAGATGGCGACGGGTAGTGGCAAGACGATTACTGCGCTGGCGATCGCCACTGAATTATACAATAAAATTAACCTGCAAGTCCTGCTCGTAATTTGCCCTTACTGTCACCTGGTGAATCAGTGGGCGCGCGAATCGGAGAAATTTGGTTTAAAACCTATTTTGGCTTTTGATAGCGCCCGTAGTTGGCAGAATAAGCTGGCTGCGGGTTTGTATGAAGTGCGATCTGGCGATCGGCTATTTCTCACAATCATCACTACTAATGCTACCTTAATGGGAGATAGTTTGCGATCGCAACTGCGCTATTTCCCAGAAAAAACCCTGATTATTGGAGACGAAGTTCACAACTTAGGCGCGCCCCGTTTAGGAGAAAGTTTGCCGCGCAATATTGGACTGCGACTCGCCCTTTCCGCTACCCCAGAAAGGCATTTCGACGAACAAGGAACTGAAGCTATTTTAGATTATTTCGGCCCGGTTTTGCAGCCGGAACTTACCTTAGCCGACGCCATCCGCCAAAAAGCCTTAGTACATTATTTATACTATCCAATTTTAGTAGAATTGACCGAAGCCGAAACCCGCAAATATTCCCGCTTAACTCAAAAGATTGGCTGGGCGCTTTGGGGCGATGAAAAAGTAGAAGAAAACGATGCTTTAACAACTTTATTAATGCAGCGAGCTCGGTTAATTGGGGCTGCGGCTAATAAATTAGTAGCGTTGCGAGAATTAATGATTCACCGTCTCGACACCGCCCACACTTTATTTTACTGTGGCGACGGTGCGATCGAAGGAGGGGCGCGCCGAAATAACAACCGCCAACTAACAGAAACCGCGAAGTTATTGGGTTCAGAATTAGGCTACCGAGTTAACACTTATACTGCGGCAACTCCTTTAGCAGAAAGAGAACGATTGCGCCGACAATTTGAGAGTGGAGAATTGCAAGGTTTGGTAGCGATTCGCTGTTTGGATGAAGGCGTTGATATTCCAGCAATTCGCAATGCTGTAATTTTAGCAAGCAGTAGCAATCCGCGCCAGTTTATTCAGCGCCGGGGACGCATTTTGCGGCCGCATCCGGGGAAGGAAAGGGCAACTTTATTTGACATGATAGTTTTGCCTCCCGATTTGGGTCGGGAAACCTTAGAAGTCGAGCGCAATTTGCTACGAAAAGAGTTGAAACGGTTCTTGGAATTTGCCGATTTAGCTGACAATGCTGGGGAAGCTAGAGTGAAATTGCTTCAAATTCAGAGGCGTTACGGGCTATTAGACATTTGACATTTATTAAGGTTCGGTTTATGTTTTAGAATAGAGAATTATTCGATCGTAGTTTGAGTTGCTAGTTTAGTTCGCGATCGCACGCATAGTTCAGAAACCCGGTTTCTTTGTAGATTTCTCGTGAGTGTTCGCAAAACTCGTAGAAACCGGGTTTCTCGCCCATGAGCCTAGGCCCTGTATATTTTAATATTTGCAAAAAAAATATGACGGAAAATCTGAATGAAAATCTGATTATGGCATTTAGATATGAAGATAGTGCGATCGCAGCCGTACCGACAAGCATTTTAGCAGAAAAGCGTTCTTCTTATCAAACTCATCAGGAATTCAGCGACGTACAGCAACCAATTACTAGCGCGCCACCGGAAGTTAGACAAATTATTGAGCGGGTATTGGAAATTGAAAAAGATAAACTGTACATGAGAGCTCCTCGCCACATTAACGATGACATTTTAAAAATCATTAAGGAAGCAATTGTATGAAGTTAATCTCAATTACTCTATGCAACTTTCGTCAATTTTACGGCAAAACTCCCGAAATTAAACTAGCTTGGGGCGGGCAAAATATTACAGTAATTCACGGGAATAATGGCGCGGGAAAAACTGCCTTAATGAATGCCTTTACGTGGGTACTTTACGGAAGATTTAGCGCGGCTTTTGCGGCAGAAGAACAATTAGTAAACAAGCGCGCTTTGGCTGAGGCGGAAATGGGAAAAGCCGTAGGTTGTTGGGCGGAAATTGTGTTTGAACATGACAGCACGCGCTACCAAGCAAGACGCATTTGTCGTGCTTATAAAAGTGAAAATACTGTAGAACATGGTAAGGCTGAATTGTTTCTGAATGTAGCAAAAGATAACGGTCTGTGGCTGAAGCCGGATCAGCATCCCGATGATATTATCGGGCGGATTTTGCCGGAAAGTTTACATAAATATTTCTTTTTTGATGGGGAGCGAATCGAGCAAATTGTCCGCTATGACAAGAAGGCAGAAATTGCGGAAGCTACTAAGGAGTTGCTGGGAGTTGAAGTGTTGAATAGATCGCTCCGGCATTTACTAGAAGCAAAAAAATCTCTAGAGACAGATTTAAATATAATTGGGAATGCTGAAACGAAGAAACTTTTAAAAGACAAGCAAAAAATTGAGCAAGAAGCTGAGCAACTTTCGAGCAGACAAGTAGAAATCGAGCAGGAATTGGTCAACCAAGGGGAGTTAAAAAAAGCAGTTAATGGTAACTTATTGGAACTTAGCGGTGCTGCGGATTTACAAAAGTTGCGAGACGAATTGGAAATGCAGAAAAGTTTATTGAAGCAACAAATTGTACAGGCTACAGATGCTCTCAAACGCTCAATCTCTATGCGGGGTTATGGGGTATTTCTGTCAGAGGCTGCGGCTGAATTTAAAGTAATTGTTGAAGGTTTGCGGGAAGGCGGCTCGTTGCTTTCGGGGATTCAGCGGCCGTTTTTGGAAGAGTTATTAGCGCAGCAGCGGTGTATCTGCGGTGCGGAATTAGTGGAGGGTTCTGAGTCTCGCCAACAGGTTAGCGGTTGGATGGATAAGGCGGGTGTGGGCGATGTGGAAGAAACAACTATTCGGATTAGCGATCGGGTAAATGAAATTGATAAACAAGTGGCTGATTTTTGGGAGGAAATTGACCGACACCAAGGCAATATCAGCCGCGACAGAACCGAACTTTCTCGGGTGGAAAATCAGTTAGACGATATTCACAACAAGCTGCGAAATTTTCCTGACGAGGATGTCAGCCGCTTGCAAAAGCGCTTGGATGAAATTGAGGCAAAAATTGGCGATTTGCACCGGGAAACAGGCTCTAATCAGCAGCAGATTGAGAGTTTGAATGTGCAGGTGTCGGCTTTGGACAAGCAAATCGACAAGCAGCAACTGAATGAGCAAAGGCAAGTATTAGCCCAGCGCCGGATTGCTGCGACTCAGGATGCGATCGATCGCCTAACTGAAGTGCGAGATCGCTTAGAAAAACAGTTTTGTTCTCAGTTAGAAAAGCGAGTGCAAGATATTTTCAGTCAAATTTCTTTTACTCCTTATATCCCCAAGTTGAGCGATAAATACGAACTGACGCTAGTAGAAAATACGTCGGGAAAAGAATCTTTGGTTGCCGCTTCTACAGGAGAAAATCAAATTCTCAGTTTATCGTTTATCGGCGGGATTATTGAGGGCGTGCGGGAGTGGAGTCAAAAGAATACTTTGATGGGCCCGGATAGCAGTACGTTTCCAATTGTGATGGATTCTCCCTTTGGCAGTTTGGACGAGATTTATCGCAAGCAAATCGCGAATAAGCTGCCGAAGTTGGCGAATCAATTGGTAGTTTTGGTAACAAAAACTCAGTGGCGCGGAGAAGTTGCTCAAGAAATGGAAAGTTGCACCGGCAGGGAATACGTGCTGGTGTACAATTCTCCGAAAGCTGATTGTGAAGAAGATGCGATCGAACTTGGCGGGACGCGCTATCCTTTAGTTAGGCGCAGTCCGAATGAATTTGAATATACGGAAATTGTAGAGGTGGATTATGGCTTCTAATTCGGCAATTACGCAGGTTTTGGAAACGGATATTTGGGTGAAGGCGACGTGGGAAGAGTTTCTAAATTTTGCTGAGGATTCAGCATGGGAAAAGGGCAAGTTTTATTACTATCAAGAACACATGAGGGTAGAAATGTCACCAGTAGGGCCATTGCACGGGCGTCAAAATTCAATTATGGCCTGTGTAGTTATTCTGTTTGCAACATTGAGAAATATCCGAGTAGTTCAGTTTACTAACACCAGTTTTCGCAAAGCAGGTATCGGCGAGTTTCAACCTGATTTAGCTTACTACATTGGTTCAGATTTAAGAGTGCCTCCTGATGATAGCAATTCTGCTGTTGATTTAAATCTATACGATCCGCCTAATTTGATAATAGAAATTGGTGCATCTTCTTTTAACGATGATTTAGGCAGTAAGCGGTTGCTTTACGAAAATGCAGGAATTAGTGAATATTGGGTTGAACGTGCAAACACGCGGGAGGTTTTTGCGTTTGCGATTAATGGCGGAGGTAGCGGGAGAATTCAAGAGTCGCGGGTTTTACCGGGGCTGGAAATCCGGTTAGTTGAGGAAGCTTTGAATCGCAGTCAAACGCAAGATGATGGGGAAATTAATCGCTGGTTGATTCAAACTTTTAGTCAAGGTTGAAGGGAGTTTGACGTGAAAAAGCAGTATCATAAGTTGGTGCGCGATCGCATTCCTGAAATTATTCGCCAAAGCGGGAATGAATGCGAGGTTGTAATTTTGTCGGAGGCAGAATACCGTCAAGCTTTGCTGCAGAAATTGATTGAAGAAGCGGGGGAAGCCGCAGAAGCCCAGGAGGAAGATTTGGTGGCGGAATTGGCGGATTTGTATGAGGTGATAGATGCGGTGATGGCGAGTTTTGGCATTTCGGGCGATCGACTTTTGGCGGAACAAATGAAGCGGCGGGAAGCAAGAGGAGGTTTTGCACAAAAAATTATGTTGTTGCGGACATTGTGAAGTGGCCCTGCGCCCAGTGTTGGATATTGGCGAGATTTATAATAGTTAGAAACTAGATATTATGGCAATGGCTGCTAACAAAATTAGAATTGCTAAAGATAAAGCGGAGTTAGTCAAATCATTAACTTTATTGGATAACCACACTGGCCCTTTCCAGACTTACGCCGATGTCATCGCTTTCGCCGCATCCTTGGGAAAGCAGCGGAAAAAACGATCGCCTTTGGGGGAAATTTCTAAACGAGAACCAGGGGCGATAGATGTTGATATTTTTGTATCCAGGGGTTACGATATGGCGATTAAGTTAATTGCGATCGCCGAAACCAAAAATCCTCAAATTCTCTCCCATCTCGACGAAAAATTGGAAGCAGAACGCTTGCAAATTTTTGAAGAATATGCTAATGGTGGACTGGAAATATTGCGAGAAGAGTTGCGGGGTGCGGCGGATTATACCGATCGCCTGTTGTTGGTTTTGATTTCTGAAAGAGACAACCAACATCGGTCAAATGAAGAATTCGATTTAAGCAAGTTCTTATTTTAATAGGTGCCCAATGAAGTATGTACTAGCAGAGATCGTAAAGAAAGGGCTTAAGGAATCTGCCAAATTTTTCGCTTACGGCTACTCAGTATTCATGATCTGCTATTTCATTCTCAAACTAATCCTTTGGGATAGAATAGGAGTTATTGCCTTAATTACCACTTTTATTCCCTTAATTTTATTCCCAACTTTCCTGCTTCCCATCATCGGATTGTCAATCATCAAAAAAAGATGGTTCACTATTATTTCGGCGATCGCCTGCATTATCCTAATAAGTTGGCTGCACATTAAATACTTTTCTCCCACACCAATAAACATCACAGATTCGCACCCCAGCATCAAAATTTTATCCCATAACGTCCATTGGTATAAAACTCAGTCGCCAAGTTTAGCTAAACTGATTCAGAATCAAAAACCCGATATTATATTTTTACAAGAAATCGTTAGTAAACATACCGAAAGAGCTTTCACCTGGTTAAAAGCAGACTACCCCTATCAAATTGGCAATCCCCCTGTAGGAATTCTCAGTAAATATCCGATTGTCTCCAGCGAAATACTGCACTTAGCCGGCCATCCAGAAACGCAGCAGCGGGCAATTATTAAATTTAACGAACAAGAAGTAGTGATTTATAATATGCAAGCTACCGGGCCGTGGTTGACCAGAGCTAGAAAATTGCGTTTTTTCAAACTTCCTGTTTACATATATGGCAAACGATCGCCTGAAATTCAAGAATTAGTGCAGCGAGTTGAGCGAGAAACTCTGCCAGTCATCGTCGCGGGCGATTTTAATATGACAGACGAAACTCAAGACTATTACAGGGTAAAGAAAGTCTTGCAAGATTCTTTCCGAAAATCTGGATTTGGGTTTGGTTTTACCTGGCCTCACGGTTGGGAACTTAACTTATTGGTAAAAAGGTTAAATTGGAGATTGAATTATCCCGTTTGCCGGATTGATTATATTTGGTATTCAAAGCATTGGGGCGCTAAATCTAGTTCGGTTTTGGAGGCAACGGAGTCAGATCATTTGCCTGTAGGAGCCGAACTTATTTTGTTAAATGAAGCCAGATTGTGAGAAGTTTTTTAGTCAATACCAGTCTGCGATTGCGAGTTCCGAAACTCTAGAAAATTCCTTGACATTGTGGGTTACGAGAGTCGCTTGCAGGGCTACGGCTGTCCCTGCAATCAAAACATCGATCGGGCCGATGGGAGTACCTTGTTGCTCCAACTGGGCGCGAATTGTAGCAGCCGCAAGAGCTGCATCGCGATCGAAAGGAATAACGTTAACTCTGCTCAAAAATTGCTGAAGTTGTTGGGTGCGTTTTGCGGGCGAATTGGATTTAGCAATGCCGACTTGCAACTCAAAAAGGACGATCGTAGAAACGACTATTTCCAGGGGAGAAACATTCGCAAGATTTTGAGCAACTTGTCCTTGACCTTTGAAATAGTAGATCAAGGTATTGGTATCCAAAACGTACATTTACAGACTCTCCCGCAGGATGTCTTGTCCGGATTCAGCACGAATATCTTCTAGGGATGGAAAATCTTTTGCCCAAGTTCCAGCAAGGGAAAAAACAAGTTCATTCCAAGGAATCAGAGAGTCTACGGTGTCTGTTGGTTGGTTTGCGCTCAGGTGCTTGGCACAAACGAATTCAGCGAAAGTGAGAATTTCGCTGGCTTGGTCTTTGGGAAGGGTTTTGACGATTGCGTAAATCTGTTCAGCGATGGTCATAATGTGGTTCTAGGTAACGTGCAGATTCAATTATACAAAACCAATTTGTTTCCTACTTTATCAGTCTTCGTCGCTGTGGGCTTTGCCCAATAAAAACTTAGCTAAGCACTGGTGGCAATCCTACCTCTTGCGGCTGCACAAATCGGCCGTTAAAACTAACAGCTTTATCCTCAAAAGTCCTCGCTTCCGCTACCGCTTGCCGCAAATGAGCTCGCTCCATATCGTCCTGAATTCCCCCCACCAAATATACAATTAACTTCGTCGCTAAATCCTTTCCAGAAACTAGCATTCGCTTTTTGTTCGGATCGTACAAAATCCCGTACCACGCAGACTCTGGATTGTCCATGTGGCTAAATCCTTCATCGACATCGTACCTGCGGAGTTTGTCGAAAATAGATTTCAGGGAAAGTTTCTTTCTAAATACTAGAATTCCCAAAGCATTAGCTAAAGCAACTTGACCGACGGGACGGAACAAAATATTTCCCTCGCCCCCTGGCTTTTCAAAACTAAATCGGCGCAATTCTGTCGTTTCTTCGCCGCTTTCAATTCTTTGATAGCTGGGTAAAGTTGCTAAATGATCGAACAATTTTTTAAACTCTTCAATTCCCTCTTTTAGTTCTTCATCTTCGGGACGCATGGGAATTAAACCTTTTCGTTCCGGCTTCCAATGGGGGAATTTGTATTCTAAATACCGTTCGGACATATCTTGCAGCGCTTGCAATGTGGTTAACACAGTTGATTTTGCTGCGACTGTGGCGCTGTCCCAATTGACGCGGGGGTTTCTGTCATCTTGTTCTTTTAATAAGGGATGGGTGACGGCAATTTTGCGGGCGCAAATCGCAAATCCGTTGTCCTCGTTTAATAATGCTAGCTGGCCCTGACTCAGCGTTACGGCCATTAGGTTAACGTGCACAAAGATCGATCGCACGCGCCGTTGTGCTTGCTGTCGCGTTTCCCCCGCTACCGCCGCCGGGATAAACTCAATTCCGATTTTTTCGTGAGCTAATTTATACACTGTTTCGGGGTCGATTTGATACTCTTCTGCTAAATCTTCCAGAGTAATTGCAGCGCCGACAGGTTTTTTATTTTTGTTGTATCTTTGCAGGATTCCGGTTTTAATTAAACTCATTAAACCTTGAACTCCCATCAGCCGATGCTGGCCGTCTAAGGCAAAAATAGAGACTTTTTGAGAGACATTCAAAAGCCCTAAGTTCTCGTTTTTATCAAAGGATGTAAATTCAGTCGCGGATTTGGTTGCTACGCCATTTTTATCCCATTCCTCGGCTAAAGGATTATCTACCCACGGGGGACTGACGACTACTAAAACTGCGGGGAATTTGTGCGATTTTCGGGCTGCTAAATATTGAGTTAGGGTGGCTTGCCGCGACCAATCTAAGGGACGCTGGATAATTTCGTCAATGGTTTCGTCGTCGCGGACGATGTTGTTCGTTTGGAGGTCGAATTTTTGGCGGAAAAGCGGCATTTGCGAGGCGAAACGGACGCGAGAGTCTAACCATTCTAGGGTGACTGAACCGATGTATGCTTCGCTGTTTCCCATCTGGGTTTTTTGGACGAAAATGCGATCGTCCTTTCCTAAATAATTATCTAATAAAAGTGCGATTTCCTGTCTGTCGCTATTTTCTTTTTCTAAAATCTTTATAGCGAGGTCATCCGCTGGGTTGGTTGTCATGGGCGGTTTTTATATAATTAGGTTATTTTTTCAAAAATATCATGGGTTAAATTGTATGTCAACTCTTGTTTTTTAAAAATTTTTGTGAAATACTTAAAACACTAAGTAAATTCAACCTTATATATCATTTAATGTTTTATTTGTCAATAGCTTAGGGGCGATCGGGCTTGATGCAGATGCGTCTGGGTCTCACGCGCCACCGTCTGAGTCCGCCAGGGGTTGAAAACCCGCCACCATCGGGGCCCGACAGGGGTCTCACGCGCCACCATCGGGGCCCGCCAGGGATTGAAAACCCGCCACCATCGGGGCCCGCCAGGGGTTGAAACCCCGCCACCATCGGGGCCCGCCAGGGGTTGAAACCCCTGTCTCATAGCGAAAGTCCTCTGAAGAGGACTGAATATGGATCAATTTCGAGGTTTATGTTTAGTCGGTTTTAACCGACTTTCGCTATGAGACGGGGGTTTCAACCCCCGGCGGAATATCGGGGAAGCGAGTGAATTGACGATGGCACTTGCCCCTGATTTCTTCATACTTCGCACCTGCAACAACAAAAACATATGTCTACTCCTTCCTTTGAATACATTTTGCCGGTAATTCGGGGCATTCAAGCGGGCCGCGAATATTACGTGTCGATGTGTCCGGTGCGTTTTTTGCCTAAATTGTTTCCCTTTGAATCTGAAGAATTGCCGCCGTCTATGCGGGCGAAACGCGCGCTTAACAAAGCTAGGATTCCCGAAATTGCTGAGTATTTTGTCAAGAATCCTACAAATTATACTTGTGGGGCAATTGCTGCTTCGATTGATGCGGATATTACTTTTGAAGCAGTGGGAAATGAGGCCGAAGAACGGAAAATCGGTCGCTTGCGAGTGCCGATGGATGCTAAGTTTACTATTAATGACGGACAGCATCGCCGCGCGGCTTTTGAGATGGCTTTGAGGGAAAATCCGCAGTTGGGATATGAGACGGTGGCGCTGATTTTGTTTCTCGATATTGGGTTGGAAAAATCGCAGCAGATGTTTGCTGATTTGAACGGTTTTCAAGTTCCTTTGGAGGCGTCACTCAGTCTACTTTACAACCACCGGGACGATCGCGCTTTTGTGGTGAAGGCGGTTGTTAAGCAGGTTGAGGTTTTCCGGTGTTTGACTGAGATGGAGAGGGGGAGTTTGAACGGGCGATCGCACAAATTGTTTACGCTGAGTGCGATCGATCGTGCTATCATGGCTTTGCTGTCTAATATTCACGGCAGCGAACAGGCAAAACTCTCTGGTTCTCGCACCAAAAAAGAACAGAAAGAGGAAGAACTTGCTCAAAAAATACAACTGGCGGTTAGTTATTGGAATGCGGTTTGCAGTTTTATTCCAGATTGGCAATTAGTTCTGCACAAGCAAGTTGCGGCGGGGGAAATGCGCCGGGATTGCGTGCACTGTCACAGTGTTGTGCTTGAGAGTTTGGGGGAAGTTGGGGCGGCTTTGATGTCGGTTTTTCCTGAGAGTTGGGAGGAACGTTTGAGCCTTTTGCAGCAGGTTGATTGGTCGATTTATAATCCTGATTGGGAGAATGGGATTTTGTTTAAAGGGGGGATTTCTAAGTCGAGGGCGAGTGTTAGTTGGATGACGGATTATTTGAAGGTGAGGTTGGGTTTGGAAACCGCAGATACAGCACAGCAGCGCCCAAATGCCGCCAAAAACTAGGCTACTTAAAATAGCGTCTGAATGGTTCTGCAAGAATGCCCAATATTTGGTCTAGCTGAGTAATAAAATATTCAGTCAAATCAATTTTTAACAACTGATTTTCTAAAATTAGGAATTTCCAGTTTGTACCCGTTGAAACTGCTCCATAAATTGCGGATTGTTCTTGCCCTTTGCGCGCATTAAATATTTGAGCTGCTGCCATCTGAGCCGCACACTGTCCCAATCCTATTCTAATATCGTTGTCTTTGGCTTCCACCAATGTCAAGACTGGGGCAGTCACCAATGATTGATTGCTCGATGCGCTGAGGAGAAAGTCACAAGCCCCGGTTAATCCTTTGCTCTCTTCTACGTTAAATGTGTTGCCAGAAAAGTAGCCAATTTTGTTGTTAAAAGTGCGCCGGATTTCGAGTAGAATGGGAGTGATGATTAATTCCGATCGAGCTTTTTCGGTGCTGATACTTGAGGCTAAGTCTAAAGCTTCGTCTAGGGTTTGTGTGAGGCGTTCTGAAGGTGCGAGGGGGGGAATTTGGCTGAATAAGTGGGGAATGTCTTCAACGGTTAGATCCAGGGTTGAGACGGCTTGGTCGATGGTTTTGAAGTCGCTGTAGGACATATTTAGTTTGCGGATGGGATGGATTTGAGAACCGCAGATGCACGCGGACAGTGATATAATTATCTCCTGTCTAGGCTATAAAATTACTTTTTAGTCTGCTGACACTGCTTAAATTGTCTAGTTTCTGCATTATGGTTTTGCTTTGGGGCGCTTAACCCTCTGTTGACAATAGTGTAAAATTTTAGGTCGGATTTTATTTAATCCTAGCGGGAGGACAAAATGACTACAGGAGAAAAGTCCGAAAATAAAAATCTAGCGTATTATCGACAACGTTTTGCCGATCTTAATGTCAGTAATACACGCCAACGTGGTCAAGCTAATCATAAGCCAATATTACTATTATCAATCATCGATCTAATTGCTCAAGGAATAATTGGGGAGAATCGAATTTATGTTTCAGACGACTTAATTAAAACCTTTAATAAATATTGGGATATCTTAGGTTCTGAATCTCACAATCGTGGTTTGCACTATCCATTTTGGCATTTGGAAGGCGATGGTTTCTGGCATAAAACATTAAAGTCTGGATTTAATGGTTCAAAGCCTAAGACCACTAACAAGCTAAGAGAAGCTGTAGAATACGGTAGTTGGGATAATGAATTATTCAATTTACTTCAAGACCAAAATTCGAGATCGGAATTAATAGATACACTGATTGCGACATGGTTTTCATTAAATAGGGACGATATTGGAGAGATTTTGCAAGTTAATCAAGACTTTGAGAAAGTTACTCAGACAGAAAGAGAACTATCAGACTCAGCAGGAATTGCTGACGGAGAACCAAAATTTTATTTAACAAAATCTGCTGTTAGAAATGCTTTTTTCAGGAAAGCAGTAGTACATACATATGATTACAAGTGTGCATTTTGTCGATTAAAAGTCATCAGGAATCTCACTCAAACTATTGTAGATGGTTCACATATTAAGCCGTTTTCAAAGTTTTATGATAATCAAATTAATAATGGGATATCATTGTGTAAAAATCATCATTGGGCTTTTGACCAGGGTTGGTTTGCTATAGATGATAATTACAGAATTATCGTCGCTGATGACTTAGAAGAGGAATCCCCCAATGCCAGATGTATGAAAGATTTTCATAGTGAAACTATTCTCCTGCCGGCTTCCGACCAAGATTTACCAAGACTTGAATCGCTAGAATGGCATCGGCTGAATGTATTTAGAGCTTAATTAAGTAACTGAGGTTGAAGACATGACAGAAACAATGCAAATACCGCTTTTTCCACCCCGTAGTGTTAGTGAGTTAGTGGAAGAAATCGAAAAAATAAGTAAAGAAATTAAAGAGTTATATTGCTTAGATGATATACCTTGGGTTTTAGGATATTCCGGCGGAAAAGACAGCACTAGCGTAGTGCAGCTTATCTGGTATGCGATAGCAGAATTGCCACCTGAAAAAAGAACAAAAAAAATCTATGTAATCACAACAGATACACTTGTAGAAAACCCGATAGTTTCTACTTGGGTACGTCAGTCATTAAAACAGATGAAGTCTGCTGCTATAGAGCAACAGCTACCAATAGAACCTTATATGCTTTATCCAGATGTCAAAGATACTTTCTGGGTAAACTTGATGGGAAAAGGCTACCCAGCACCGAGACATGGATTTCGCTGGTGTACTGAACGCCTGAAAATCCTTCCTTCTAATCGGTTTGTTCGTGATATGGTGAGAATCAATGGAGAAGTAATTCTTATATTGGGTACTCGCAAAGCTGAAAGTATTAAACGCGCTGTTTCAATGGAGAAACATGAAATAGGTCGCATGAGCGACCGTCTAAATAATAATTCTAGTTCCATTAAGTCTTTGCTTTATCAGAGTCCTAGTCTGCCTAATTCCCTAATTTATAGTCCGATTGAAGATTGGCGAACTGATGAAGTCTGGATTTATCTGAATCAGTGGGCTAATCCTTGGGAAAATAGCAACAAAGATTTATTTACCATGTATCGAGGTGCAACAGCCGACAATGAATGTCCTTTAGTGGTCGATACTTCTACCCCTAGCTGCGGCAGTTCTCGCTTTGGCTGCTGGGTTTGCACAATGGTAAGCCAAGATAAATCTATGGAGGCAATGATTCAAAACGATGAAGAAAAAGAATGGATGCAACCTCTCCTCGATATTCGCAACGAATTAGACATTAAAAACGATCGCGATAAAAGAGACTTCCGCCGCATCTACGGTAGAGTAGAACTGTTTGAACGCAACATGGGCGACGACACAACCTCCGTCGAACCCATCCCAGGGCCCTACACCAAAATCTGGCGAGAACACTGGCTGAGACGAGTCTTGGAAGCACAAACCCAAATCCGCAAAACCGCACCCCTAGAAATGCGCGACATCACCTTAATTACCCCAGAAGAACTTAGCGAAATCCGCCGCATTTGGCTGGAAGAAAAGCATGAATTTGACGACTCTTTGCCCCGGATTTACGAAGAAGTCACCGGCGAACCTTTTGAAGATTCCCGTCCCGCCGCCGAAAGAAAACTCCTCGGTAGCGATGAATGGACTGCGATCGAGGAGATTTGCAGCGAGGACAAAATGCACCTCGAATTGATGGCAAAACTCCTGGATACAGAACGCCAATACTACACCAAGCCCCGCCGTACAGGCATTTACGCCGATTTGGACAAATGCTTTGAAACGAGTTCGCGATCGAAGGAAGAAGCGATTGGCAACGCCCACTATCAACGCAATTTAAAAAAAGCGGTGGAAGATATTAAAGCAAATCCGACGGAAAAAATTCAGCAATTCAAAGATGCGATCGCCCAAACCAACAGTTCCGCCAAAAACGAGACGGTTGATATTGCCAAACTTAAAGAAGAACTCGAAAGCAACAGCAATCAAAGCAGACAGTTGTCTTGGGCTGATATTAAATTTTCACCGCCAAATTCAGGAGAGGAAAATAGCAAAGATTAGGTCAATAATGTCGATCAGGCTTTGGGGCGATCGGGCTTTGGGGCGATCGGGCTTTGGGGCGATCGGGCTTTGGGGCGATCGGGCTTTGGGGCGATCGGGCTTACCCACAAGTCCGCCGGGGATTGAAATCCCCGTCTAATAGCGAAAGTCGGTTAAAACCGACTGAAGAACCAAATCAAACGATCGCCGATTTCAGTCCTTTTGATCGCACTTTGGGGCGATCGGGCTTACCCACAAGCCCGCCGGGGATTGAAATCCCCGTCT
>NZ_JAUBOQ010000006.1:0-65868 GCF_036700325.1 Microcoleus sp. Z1_B2 | reverse complement strand
AATAGCAAAAGTCGGTTAAAACCGACTGAAGAACCAAATCAAACGATCGCCGATTTCAGTCCTCTTTAAGAGGACTTTCGCTATGAGACAGGGATTTCAATCCCTGTCGGACTGTCGGATCGTGGGAATGGCTGATCGACCGCGATCGCACTCTCGACCCCGATTGTCCTCTGCAAGTCGATCGGGCTTACCCACAAGCCCGCCGGGGATTGAAATCCCCGTCTAATAGCAAAAGTCGGTTAAAACCGACTGAAGAACCAAATCAAACGATCGCCGATTTCAGTCCTCTTTAAGAGGACTTCAGCTATGAGACAGGGATTTCAATCCCTGTCGTACTGGGGGACTCGCACTCTCGACCCCGATCGCACTCTCGACCCCGATTGTCCTCTGCAAGATTGGGCTTACCCACAAGCCCGCCGGGGATTGAAATCCCCGTCTCATAGCAAAAGTCGGTTAAAACCGACTGAAGAACCAAATCAAACGATCGCCCATTTCAGTCCTCTTCAAGAGGACTTCAGCTATGAGACAGGGATTTCAATCCCTGTCGTACTGGGGGACTCTCGGATCGTCGGACTCGCCGATCGACCCCGATCGCACTCTCGGATTTGGTCACAAAATGATAAATTAACCTAAACAATTAGGAGGAAAAATCTTTATGGCAATGTGGCGGCTGTACTATCATTTAGTTTGGGCAACAAAAGAGCGACAGCCTCTCATATCTCCCGCAAAAGAAACCGAACTTTACTCTTATATCATCGGCAAAGCAGACACCCTCAATTGCATCCTTCATGCGATCGGCGGCACAGAAAATCACATCCACTTAATAGTTTCCATTCCTCCGACACAATCGATCGCTGAATTCGTTAAAAATATTAAAGGTAGCAGCAGCCGTTATCTCAATCAAACTTTGCAAAATCCCAATAAATTTTCATGGCAAGAAGGATACGGAGTATTTTCTTTAGGACAAAAACAACTAGACTCAGCAGTCGCTTATGTGATAAATCAAAAGGAACATCACTTGCAAAAAACCACCAATTCCCATTTAGAACAAATCACGGATCAAGACCATCCACCCACTCGGTGGCACCCGAATTCGGCAGAGAATTAATTGAAAAACATTGGCCGACTCTCAGACTCGCGGACTATGCAGCTATTCGGACTTTGGGGGCGATCGGGCTTACCCAAAGATCCTAGGAGTGATTGAAATCCCCGTCGAGAGAGCGAAAGTCGGTTAAAACCGACTAAAAACCCAGATTCAACAGTCACAAACTTCAGTCCTCTTCAGAGGACTTCAGCTATGAGACAGGGATTTCAATCCCTGTCGGACTGGGGACTCACAGATCGACCCCGATCGACCAATCGAGTCGATCGGGCTTACCCACAAGCCCGCCGGGGATTGAAATCCCCGTCGAGAGAGCGAAAGTCGGTTAAAACCGACTGTGGATGCCAAATCAAACGAGCCCGGACTTCAGTCCTCTTCAGAGGACTTCAGCTATGAGACAGGGATTTCAATCCCTGTCGTACTGGGGGACTCACAGATCGACCCCGAACTCTCGGACACGCCGATCGCACCCACCAACTTTCATCCCATCTCAACAACATCTACAATGCAATTCCTCGAACTCGTCCTCAAAAACTTCGGCCCCTATGCAGGCACCCAAACCATCAATCTCCGCCCCGAAAAAGACGGAAATCCCTGCCCAGTCATTTTATTTGGCGGCATGAATGGCGGCGGCAAAACCACCCTCATGGACGGCATTCGCCTCGCCCTCTACGGTGGCCGCGCCCAATGTTCCACCAGAGGCAATTTAAGCTACAGCGACTTTCTCAATCAATGCGTCAACCGCCACACTCCCCCATTAGAAGATACCCGCGTCGAACTAACATTTGAACAAGTCCAAGATGACAAATTAGCTCAATTTAAAATAGTTAGATACTGGAAAAAATTAGATATCAAAGACACCTTAAGCATTCTCATATACAGCGAGATTGTCAGCGATTGGTGGTCGGACAAAGCAATTACTAACACTTGGGACGAATACATCGAAACCCTTTTGCCAGTTGGAATATCCAACCTATTTCTGTTTGACGGCGAACAAGTAAAAGAACTTGCCGAACTCGAAACACCGCCAGAGTTTGTCGTCGGGGCGATTAAATCTCTTTTAGGTTTAGAATTAGCAGAACGCCTCGCCGTCGATTTAGAAATTTTAGCCGGCCGCAAGCGGAAAGAAATTGCTGGCAAAAAAGACTTGGCTGCTTTAGAGAAAATCGAACAAACTTTTAAGGAAATTACTGATAAAATAGACTCAGCTAAGCAAGAACAAGCCAGCTTTAAAAACGAATTTGATAAAGCTCAAAAAAATCAGAAACAAGCATCAGAAAAGTTTATTTCTGAAGGCGGGAAAATTGCCGCCGATCGCAGTCAGCTAGACAGCAAGCTAAATGACTACCGAAATAAGGCCGAAAAAACCCGTCAAACCATGATGGAATTGGCATCAAATACGCTACCACTAGCCCTAATTTCGCCCTTGCTAAGCGAAGCAAAAACTCAAGCCGAAACAGAAGCCAGCCAGCAGCAAGCAAAGATTGCCCAAAATCTTATCAAACAAAGAAGCGATCGCCTTCTAAACTATATCGCGGAAATCTCGTTAAATCCCCAACAGTTAGATAAAATTCAAGACTTCATCCGCCAAGAAAACCAAGAACTCGAACAGCAAGCCGGAACAGATGCCCCGCCCTGGATGAACGCCGACAACAACAGCATCCAGCAACTAGAAAATCTCCTTAGCTACCAAATCAAAGCCCAGCAAATTCTAGCCCGCGACCAAATAGAAGAAATCAAAAACATCGAATCAGAAATCGACTTCACAGACAGAGAACTCGCAGCCGCAGCTTCCCCCGAAGCCTACGAAAAACTAGAAGAAGAAGTCAGGAAAGCCCAAAAAGCAGTCGCTATCGCAGCCGCCGCCTTGGAATCAGCCAACCGCCGCGTCGATGAATTAGAGAGAGAATTAGCCAAAAACCAAAAAGAACTAGAAAACTACAGCAGCGAATACATCACCATCAGAAACAGCCAACACGTCATCGCTTCGATCGCCAAAGCCCAAGCCACCCTGAAACTCTTTAAAGAAAAACTTACCCTCAAAAAACTCAACAAACTCGAAATAGAAATTACCGACTGTTTCCGCTACCTGTTGCACAAAACTGACCTCGTGCACAGAGTTGCGATCGACACTCAAACATTTAGCCTCTCCATTTACGATCCAGAAGGCAAACCGGTACCCAAACACCGACTTTCTGCCGGGGAAAAACAATTGCTGGCGATCGCCTTTTTGTGGGGATTGGCTAGAGTATCCGGGAGACAATTGCCAGTGGCGATCGACACTCCCTTGGGCCGCCTCGACTCCTCCCACAGAAACAACCTAGTCGAACGCTATTTCCCCTCGGCCAGCCACCAAGTCATCCTGCTTTCTACCGACACGGAAATTAGAAAAGTAGAATACGAAAAACTCCAAGAATTAGAGGCGATCGCCCACAGCTATCTCCTCAAATACGACTCCGCCAAACACCAAACCACCGTCGAAACTGGTTATTTTTGGGAATAAAAATTTGCGCTAAAAAATAGCCGCAACCCCCTTGACTTTGCTGGGGAGTTGCGGTAATATATATCATAATGGGATGGTTGCGAAAATTTTATTTTTGCCACCATCCCATTATTAAGGATAAATCCTACTAAAATAAGAATACCAAAAAAAACCTATTTAATCAAGTCGCGCCGTGTAAAAAAATGTTAATTATTTCGGGTAATCTAGAGGCTTTGCTTCCCCAACATTAACACTGTTTACAATATACCAAACAATCTCAAACTCATGGAACCACCAGTCGATCGCATCCGCCTATCCCAAACCGGCAAAGACCAACTATCAAAACTGAAACGATCGACCAAAATCGATCAGTGGAATATTCTATGCAGGTGGGGATTTTGCCGATCGCTCGCCGAGCCCAGCATCCCATCGCCAGTACCAATTCCCAGCGACAGCAACGTCGAATTAAGCTGGGATGTCTTCGGCGGCGATATGGCTGATATCCTGATAATGGCCCTCAAGCAGCGGTGTCACCAAGACAATTTAGGCACAGAAAAAGAAACTCTAGCGAAACAGTTTCGCCTGCACTTGCACCGAGGGATTGGTTATTTGGCCGGCGATCCGAATATTAAGAAAATTGAAGACTTGGTGGCGATCGCTCTTTCGCCTGAAAAATTAAGAAATTAACTGATTTTTGACTGTTGGCGGTTCACTCATGTTATTGGTTATATCAATTCCGGTTGGATCGGAATGATTTAACCGCAGAGTACGCAGAGAACACAGAGGAAGAGAAGAGAGAGAGGAATAATTTCGATGAATCGTGGATTTGATATTATTAGCAGACTCCAACAAGTAACAAATAACTTATTACTTCTGTAACAGGGGGAAAAAATGACCTACTGGGCCTTGGCCTTCCCCAATATCCAAAGCATATTTGAGAGCAGTAGTAACATAATTCTTAGCTAATGTCACCGCTGTAAACAAATCTTTCCCCAAAGCCAAATTAGCAGCGATCGCAGCACTCAAAGTACAACCAGTCCCGTGAGTATTCCCAGTATCAACATTCTCAGTCTTCAACACATCCAAGCGCGTACCATCAAACCAAACATCAATCCCCCGCAAATCTCCCGCCATCCCGCCGCCTTTCACCAAAACAGCTTTCGCACCCAAACGATAAATCTGCTGCGCCGCCGATCGCATATCGTCTAGAGAAACAATCTGCAAACCGCTCAAAATCTGAGCCTCAAACCGGTTGGGAGTCACGACAGCAGCCATTGGGATCAAAACATCGCGCAAAAATGCGATCGCCCCGTCATCAATCAATCGATCGCCCGATCGTGAAACCATCACCGGATCGACAACCAAATTCCCTATTCGCAAAGCTTCCACCTGTGAAGCCACCGCCACCATAATTTCCCGATTCAGCAGCATCCCAGTTTTCACAGCCTGCACCCCAATATCCCCAACCACCGCCTCAATTTGAGCGGCCACAGCCTCCGCAGACAAAGCATCAACTCGCATCACCCCCAAAGTATTTTGAGCCGTCACGCAAGTCAAAGCACTTGTACCGTGCACACAGTGAAACGCAAAAGTCCGCAAATCCGCCTGAATCCCCGCCCCGCCGCCACTATCAGAACCCGCCACAGTCAAAGCCACAGGAATCTTCGATTTAATCATCTTTTTTCAACCGCCGATAAACACAGACACATCCCAATAATATCTGGGTTCCCCGTGGCACGGGCGTCCCGCCTGTGCTTCCGAAGGGCTTAAAATTCCCAAACAAAATTAGCTATGATTAAACCAATTGTAAAGAATTATTGCAAACAACCGTGAAAATCACCCGAATCGACCTCAACTCTTGGATATTCCACATCGCCGGTCAAACCATCCTCGTAGATCCCTGGCTGGTCGATCCCCTCGTATTTTACGGTCAACCCTGGCTGTTCACCGCCTACCACAACACCCCCGTCGCCTTCACTCCCAGCAGCTTACCGCCGATCGACCTCATCCTAATTTCCCAAGGATTAGACGACCACTGTCACAAACAAACACTCCAACAACTCGATCGCACAATTCCCGCGATCGCCTCACCCACCGCCGCCAAAGTCCTCAGCAGTTTAGGCTACACTAATATCACATCTTTAGCAAATTGGCAAGAGTTAAATTTTAAAGAAAAGTTACAAATTACTGCCGTACCCGGAGCCGAAATCGGGCCCGGACAAGAAGAAAACGGCTATTTGCTCAAAGATTTAAGCAGCGGCGAGACACTTTATTACGAACCGCACCTGCCGCCATTAGACAAAGTTAAACAGAAAATAGACACAGTAGACGTAGCGATCGCCCCAGTCATCGGTCAAATCTTCCCATTCCTCGGACAAGTCATCATCGGGCCTTCGGAAGCCCTCAAGCTCGCCCAAACTCTCAAACCTCGGTTTTTTCTGCCTACAGCGACGGGAGACATCCGAGCCACAGGCATTTTACCAATGTTAGTGCGATCGATCGGCAGCATCCCCGAATTTCGCGATTTACTAGCAAAATCCGGCCTCTCCACCCAACTCCTCGAACCCGAACCAGGCCAAACCCTGGAAATTTTAGATTTTAGATTTTAGATTTTAGATTTTTTAGATTTTAGATTTTAGATGCTCGATATTTTCGATTTTTTAGATGGGAGATTGGAGATTCAATATTGCCAAATCCCCAATCGCCAAATCCCCAATCGCCAAATCCCCAATCGCCAAATCCCCAATCTAAAATCTAAAATCTAAAATCTAAAATCATCTTGGCGGACGACGGTTACGCAAAAACTCAGGAATATCCAATCCCAAATCCTGCGGCGGTTTCGCTTTCGGATCGGGCGTCTGTTGAGCAGGAGTCACCGGAACAGTTGCAGCCCGCCAAGGAGCATTAACATTTTGCGTGCGCCCCGGAGGCGGAGGCGACGCAACTTCCCCCGAAAAACCAGTAGCGATCACAGTAATCTTAATTTCGCCCTGAAGCCGCTCGTCAATCACCGCTCCAAAAATAATATTGGCATTCGGATCGACAACCTCGTAAATCGTCTCAGCCGCCGCATTCACCTCGTGCAGCGTCATGTCAGTACCGCCAGTGATGTTAAACACCACACCTCTAGCGCCCTCAATAGACGAAGCTTCCAGCAGAGGCGAAGAAATAGCCTGCATCGCCGCCTCCCTAGCCCGCGACTTGCCAGAACCCACGCCAATGCCCATCAAAGCCGAACCCGCATCCGCCATTACTGCCCGCACGTCAGCAAAGTCAACATTCACCAAACCGGGAATAGTAATAATGTCAGAAATACCCTGAACCCCTTGGCGCAGGATATCGTCAGCAACTCGAAAAGCCTCTTGTACCGGCATTTGTTCCGAAATCACAGACAGCAGCTTGTCGTTAGGAATTACGATCAGCGTATCCACCCGAGTTTGCAAAGCCGCGATTCCTTCCTCAGCTTGGCTGGTGCGCCGCCGTCCCTCAAACGTAAAAGGCCGCGTTACTATGCCCACAGTTAAGGCGCCCATTTCCTTAGCGACCTCAGCCACGATCGGAGCCGCGCCCGTGCCCGTACCACCGCCCATACCGGCCGTGATAAATACCAAATCCGCATGATTCAGAGCATTAGCAACTTCATCGCGGGATTCCTCCGCAGCCTTTTGACCGATCGCCGGATTGCCCCCCGCGCCCAAACCGCGCGTCAACTTCTGTCCGACTTGCAAGCGTTTCGGAGCATTTGAGAGAACCAGAGCTTGGGAATCTGTATTCACGCACCAAAACTCGACACCAGAAACCTCGCTAGCAATCATCCGGTTAACGGCGTTGCCCCCACCACCGCCGACGCCAATTACTTTGATTTTGGCGGCACTGCTGGGCATTATGTCTTTGGGATTGACCATAGGATCGATATCAATACTATCTACATTTACATAACCAGACTTGCGTCTAAAGGGATTGGCGGAATCTGCTGCCACCGGAAAATTTTTTACTTCTTCCGAAGGGGGACTGTCTTGGTCAGACCCCTGTCTATTATTAAGCTTCATTAGAGTCGGGGATGGTAGATTAGAGCTTGTTAACTAAACGCCAATTCACAATCAACTATAGGCTAAGTTGCGCGAAAAACTAACACAGATCGATGCTTAATGTTAGCAATCTCGGATTTGGCCGACCTCGCTAGCCCAGACCTCGCTTGACGCCATCCAGGTACTTGACCGGATTAAGGCAGTTGTAAGCTGCGTCAGAAGGAAAAAAATGGATACTAGCCCCAGACGCGGAGCGCTATCCAAAAACTGTGCTGATTTGAAGCCCTATCGATCCTGATGGGCAAAAATTCTGCCTATCGATCGATACCTTCTACCTTCTGTTGACAGAGGATCAATTCTGGGCGCGAGTGGGTGCGGGAGTGGAACTCTGCTTTGTCAAACTTACCCAAACTTTGCTAAAGCCACCTTTAGCTGCAATTCGGAGTTGACTTCCTGCGCTGTTGGGTGGTCGGCCATCCCAAGATAAGCAGGCTATCCCCCAATAGCCTTGGGTTCCCAATTTAAAATATTTAAACTGGCATTGAGATCGCGATCTATTGAGGAGCCACAAGCAGGACAATCATAAGTCCGAACGCTTAGTGGCATATCTTTTTTATGCCCGCAATTCGCACAAGTTTTAGAACTGGGGAACCATCGATCTACCAGCACTAAATTCGCTCCATACATTTTGCACTTATAATTTAGCTGCCCCCTGAATTCGTAAAACCCTAAGTCGGATATTGCCCCAGCCAACTTGTGATTTGCCATTATTCCGCTTACGTTCAAGTCTTCTATATTGATTGACTTGAAAGTTTTAGCTAAATAAGTCGTTAACTTTTGAAGGAAATCTTTGCGAATGCAAGCTATTCGTGCGTGAAGTCTGCCGAGCTTGTTGTAAGTTTTGCGCTGATTGTTTGAGGCTTTTATTTGTCTTGATGCCTTGCGCTGCAACCGTGCAAGCTTGGTTTTCGCTTGCTTTAATGGCTTTGGTGCATCAAACACTTGACTGTTTGACAGGGTAGCAAAATATTTAATACCCACGTCAATCCCTACAGAGCTTTCGGGTTGTTGAATTGGTAAAAGTTCCGCATCAACACAGAAAGAGACGAACCAGCGATTTCCTTCTTGTGAAATGGTAAAAGTTTGAGAGACAAAACCGCATTCCAGTGGCTCGTGAAGTCGAAAAGTTCCCTGCGTGGGAATCTTAATGGTGTTGCCAGCAGTTAGTAAAACTTTTCCATTAGACGAATCAACCGTGAATGATTGCCCATCCCGGCGGCTGGCAAATTTCGGATGATCGGCTTTTCCCAAGCGATACCGACTGAACGCATCTTTCAAGTCAATCAAAGCGTTTTGGTAAACACGAGAAGACAACTGGTTCATCCAAGCGCATTCAGGTTGTTTCTTGACGTGGTTGGTGAGAACTTTCTTGACTTCGTTGATGACCTTTGAGTCTGAAAAATTGCCCTCACCGTACATTTGGACTCGCAAGCTCAATCCCATGTTAAATACTACACGCCGGAATCCTGCGTGTTTTGCCATCAAGGTTGCTTCCCTATTATTCAATTTGAGCGCTCGCTTGACGGCAAACATGGAAATTCCTCTCAACAATCAACTTTAGATAAGTTTAGCAAACTATTTAGCAATTAAGTCCGACTCCAAACTGCCGGGGAGTTGTGGCAAATGGACGATCGGCTCCGCAGGATTTTTTAAGTCAATGTAGGCTATGAGGCTTGAATCTATCTGTTTTGGCAATTGTCGCATTCGGTCTAAGACCTTAAGTTGCTCCGCAGTCTTGGAACTGTACGGCCCTAAGTGTACGGTACCGATCTCTGTTTTCAAGATCAAGTTGTTCGGGTTTTGCCAATTAATCTCAAACACTTTCACCGTCAAGGCGCTGAGTCCTTGGTAAAACTTCGGCCAAGACGCGCGATACTGTTCCAAAGGCCCGATGACTTTTAAAGTTGGCAAAGAACGCTGAGGCGGAGGTCCCGCAATGCTGCCGGGCCCGATCGAACTATTGTGCGATCGTACAGCAGTATAACTATCCGACGGCATCCAACCTCCGCGAGCGTCCAGCCACCCCACTTTTTCCTTGTCACTGTTCGATCTCAACACCGCCGTCGGCTGCGCCACCGCCACGGGCAAGCGTTCTGCCACTTCTATAGTCAAACTCGGTGGAAACAAGTTACGAGTCACCTTCGCTTTGGCGATCGGCCCGGTGGACTCCAGCTTTTGGGCCAGGGCCTGCGGTTGAATCCCCCACAGCGACTGCGGGTAAGACAGCGGCACTAAAGACCGCACCGCCTTATCCGATAGCCACTGATTGCCCTCCACCTTCACTTGTTCCGATCGGGCAATCAACCAAGCCGGCTGAGCAATCCACCACAACAAACCTCCAGCCATTGCGCTTGCTGCCAGCATTTGCCACACCACAGCCGCCAATCGAGCGCGACGGATCTGCCGCAACTTTTGGCGCCTGCGCCCTAACTCTGTTTGAGAAACCGCTCCAAAACTAGCCATCTACCTCTTGACAATATAGTAATTAACGATTAGCACAAATTCAAAACTGTTTAATCTTTCTCTCTCGAACCCTGTTTTCCCCTACCATTTAACCAGATATCCGCAAATTTACCCATCCTCCGGGCAATATCAGTAATATCACTGATCCCGCTAAGTAATAAAAAATTATTAATTAAAAATTCCCAATTCCAGCGCCGGGAAAACCCCTTACCAGCTCAAGGTTCTTTGGGTATTTAGGGCATTACCCCACAGGGCAAAAGGTTACAAATCAAACTAAACTCAAGTAAAGAAAGTTTAGACTTTCGATTAACTTTTTAACTTTTATTCGGCTTCAATTGTGATCGCACTCGAATTAGACAGATTCTATAAAGCCTGCAACCCCAGCAAGACCCTTGTTGCGGGAGACCCAGGGGATTATCAATACTACATTGATTTTGGTTCCGTGCGTGGCGGCAAAATCATTGAATCTTTACAGCGAACCATTACCCGCATCTCCCCCAATGAGCCAACCTGTCAGCTATTTACAGGGCATATCGGGTGTGGCAAATCTACGGAATTGTTTCGACTAAAAGCTGAGTTAGAGCAAGAGGGTTTTTGCGTCGTCTACTTCGAGTCTTCCCAAGACTTAGACATGGGGGATGTAGATATCAGCGATATTTTGCTGAGCATTGCCCGCCAAGTTAGCGAAACTATGGAATCGGCTAAAATTAAACTCAGACCGAGCTATTTTACCAATCTGTTTGCAGAAGTGGCAGAATTTTTGCAGACTCCCATAGATTTGTCAGCGGAAGCCGAGTTATCTGTAGGCATTGCTAGAGTTACTGCTAAAACTAAAGACTCTCCCAAACTGCGATCGCAACTCAGGCAATATCTCGAACCCCGCACCAACAGCATCTTGCAGTCGATCAACGAAGAACTCCTCAACAAAGCTAACGCCGAACTCAAGCAGCAAGGTAAAAAAGGGCTCGCAGTCATCGTTGACAACCTCGATCGCCTCGACGCCTCCCTCAAACCCAGCGGACGCACCCAGCCAGAATATCTGTTTTTAGACCGAGGCGAACAGTTGAAAAAACTTAATTGCCATGTTGTCTACACGATTCCCCTGACTTTGATTTTTTCCAACGACTTCGGCCGCCTCGCCAGTCGATTTGGAGTCAAGCCCAAGGTGATGCCCATGGTACCAGTGCAAGTGCGATCGGGCGAAGACCACCTCGAAGGAATGGCACTGCTGCGCCAGCTAGTATTAGCCAGAGCTTTCCCCGCAGTTGCTCCCCATCAACGCATTGATTTGATTTCCCAGGTGTTTGACTCTCCCGAAACTTTAGACAGGCTTTGTCGGATTAGTGGCGGTCATGTTCGCAATCTACTGATGCTTTTGTATAGCTGTTTGCAGCACGAAGACCCTCCCTTCTCTCGCGAATGCCTCGAAAGCGTCATTCAAGAATATCGCGATGACCTTTTGGGAGCCATCAATGACATGGAATGGGAATTACTGTTTCAAGTTGTCAACCGACAAAGTGTAACAGGCGAAGAAGAGTCTCAAATTTTGTTGCGAAGTATGTTTGTCTTTGAATACCGCGATCAAGAAGGTCGTTGGTTTGGGATTAATCCAGCCCTAGCAGAAACCCGAAAATATAAGGAGTGGCTGCAGCGCAGTGAGCCAAAATAGTTGGGATTTTTGAGATAGCTTCGTGACTCTAAAAACCCTTAAATACGAGGGATTTAGAAAGAATTTAACTAAAAATTCATCGCTCAAAACTCCGAAATCTTACCATCCAATACAGAAATCAGTCAGCGGTTTTTTCCACTGGCTAATTTCTGTTGAATGCTGGCTATAGGCGGTGTATTTTATTGTCCTGTAAAACTTTGCCACCACTAAGGACTTTGCCCACTCTCAACTCTCATATCTGCAATGTCAGACCCCCTATGTCTGTTTTTAGCTGTTGCTCTTAATTTCACATAATCCCATACCGGAGTACATTTTTTTTGCTGTTATGCTAAATGCCTGCTACAGATATATCGAAGTTGTTTACTAATAGCTAGCCGTCGGTATGATCGTGAACTAAGCACTTGGCTATTTATGATCTGTAGTCCTTTATATATCGCTTAATCAAAAAATCTAAGATAACCTTAAATTTTTATTCGCAAGTCTAGCATTCTCTGAGATTGAGAGGTATGATATCTTTACATTGGATCTAATAAATATGTAAGTATTGATAGGACAAGTACGGAAAACTACGTATTTATACAGAGATAAAGCGTCAGACAGAGACGGGGATGTCTAAGTAGAGACGCTTTCAGTCACGATTGGCGAGCGTTAGGTAATTGATTAATGCAAAAGAGGTGCACGCATGACCGATCTAATTAAGGTACAAGAAACTGCAAACTACAACGAGCGCTCGCTCAAAACTCTGGTCAGGTCAATCACAATGTCTCAACACCAATTCTCGCTAATTTTGGTGCGCTGCAACTACGAGCAGTTGCGGCAGCAAATAGCGCAGCGGCTGCGAGAAGTGTCCCCAGTTCCAATTCAAGATATCGTCCTGCCAGCTTCAGTCAAAACCCTCTACACTACCCTGCTCTCAAGCTCTTTCCAGGAGGGGTACTCGCCTGTGGATGCCACCTCGGCTTTGATGGTATTCGGTTTAGAAACAGTAGTAGCGATCGACGAACTGATGGCTTCTACCAATCAAGTGCGAGACGAATTTCGCAAAAATTTTTCCTGCCCAGTGATCTTGTGGGTAACAGATGACATCGTGACCAAAATGATTCGTCTGGCCCCGGATTTCAAAAGTTGGGCCGCCGCCACAATTAAATTTGAAATGGGCGTTGACGAATTAATTAATTTCCTCGCTAGGCGGGCAGATACTATATTTAAAATAGGCGAACTCAATCCAGAACTCGCCAGCAGCAACCTCAGCACCATCGCTAATTGTGAGACCTGCCAAACCCCGTCCGAAAAACGCGGTCTGGAGCGGGAAATCAGCCCCGGAGAAAACTTTCTAACTTTTAACTCTGGGCCCCAAAACCGACGACAATCAGATGTCCACTCGTACTCGCCGTTGAGTCCCGGCAATACCTTCGATTTGGCGATCGGCTCTTTGCCACGCCGAGAACTAGAATTAGCTTTAAGAGATTTACAAAATCGCGGTGAAGAATTAGAACCCGCCCTCAAAGCCAGCCTGCAATTCGTTCTCGGTAGAGATTACTATGTCAGCGACCAAACCGAAACTGCCTTAATTCACTACCAAGAAAGTTTAGTCTTTTGGCAGCAGAAAACGGGCCACAGGGAACTGGAAAACTTGGAACATTCCGAAAACCCAGAAACCTTCTCCTCCTTGTCGAATCCTGTCCCCAAAATTTTATTTTTAGAGAGAGAAGGCATAGTGCTGTTTCACATAGCCCTGTGTCACCGCTTGCAAGCAGCCAGAAACCCCGTAGCCAACCGCCAGCACTGGGAACAAGCTTGGATTAGCCTGGAACAATCTAGAAACGCTTTCTCCCTTGCCTCACGCCCGGAATTGGTAGCTGAGGTGACAGCACACCTCGGAGAAGTGCTGCAGCGCTTGAAAGCTTGGGGAGAGTTGCAAGCATTAGCTGAAAATTCTTTGCAGTTGCACTTCACTTACGGTACTCCCAGCCAACTAGCTCAAGATTACGGCTTTTTGGCTGAAGTTGCCCTGCAAGAGTCGAGGTGGAGTCAAGCCCGCCAGCTAGCCGAGTTGGCTTTGGCGATTTTGGATCAAACGCCTAATGATTTGAGATTGCTGATTGAAGATTTGAGATTGGGGTTTGAGGGAAATTATCCAGAATTTGTGGGCCCTAACGAGTTAAGTAACGAACCCAAATCTAAAATCCAACATCCTAAATCCGACAGGAGTTCGTATCTTTTACTTTTAGCCCGAAGTTTGCGGCAGTTAGGGCAGTGGGAAGCGGCGGTTCATTCTTTGGAGTTGGCTCAATCTCAAAGCGAGCCGAAGTACGACCCCCGACTTTACATCGATATTTTGACGGAATTGCAAGCGGTTTATTTCGAGCAGGGAGAGTATCTTAAAGCGTTTCGGATTAAAAAAACCCAGCGTTCGATCGAATATCAATACGGATTTAGAGCTTTTATTGGAGCCAGCCAATTGCAGCAGCAGCGCCAAGCGGTCAATCCTTCAGGCCCCTCAGCTCAAAACCAAGCTGCCATTGCAGCCTCCATGACGGCTTATTCGCGCCAAACAGATATCAATAGCTTGCTAGAAAGAATTAGCAGGGACGACCATAAATTAACTATTATTCACGGGCCCAGCGGAGTCGGGAAAAGTTCTCTAGTCAATGCAGGCTTAGTACCAGCTTTGAAAAATATTACTCCGGGTGCGCGGGATACATTGCCCGTAGTAGTCAAAGTTTACACCGACTGGCTGGTGGAGTTAGAAAATGCTTTGAACAGCGCACTGTACGACAAACAAGCCGAAGAGGAAAGTAAATTCATCTCCACAGGACTACAGGAAATCAACAAAAGAAGTTGCTCGGTTATTCCGGCTCGCAGCTCGGAAGTCTCTTCTTTTATTATAGAGCAGTTGCGCGAAAATGCCACAAATAATTTGTTGACTGTGCTGATTTTCGATCAATTTGAAGAGTTTTTCTTTGTTTCGACTTCAGTGGCACAAAGACAACTTTTTTATAATTTTTTGCGTTTGTTTTTGAATTTGCCTTATGTCAAGATAATTCTGTGCTTACGCGAAGATTATTTGCACTACTTACTAGATTGCGATCGCTTCCCAAATCTTGACGCTATTAACAATAATATTCTCGACAAAAGTATCCGCTACCAACTGCGGAGTTTTTCTATCAAAGACGCGCGGGCTGTCATCGGACACTTAACAGAACGGGCGGAATTTTATTTAGAGCCGGCACTGATCGATGCCTTCGTAGAAGATTTAGCAGACGAACTGCAAGAAGTGCGACCAATTGAATTGCAGGTAGTAGGAGCGCAACTGCAAGAAGAAGATATTACCAGTCTAGCACAATACCAGCAATTGGGGGACAATCCCAAAGCGGAATTAGTGAAACGATCGCTCGAAAGAGTCATCTCTGACTGCGGGCCCGTTAACGAAGACGCAGCTTGGAAAATCTTGTTTTCCCTGACAGATGAAAGAGGCGTAAGACTGATAAAAACCAAACACGAACTCTCGTTAGTTACAGGCCCGCAGCCAGCCGATGCCCGCGAAACCGAATTATCGGCGATCGGCAGAAACCGAATTTCCCTACCGCGACAGTTCGCTGCATACCCTGAAAGCCGACCCAAGAAAACCGACAACCTGGACTTAATTTTAGACATTTTAGTTGGTCACGGTTTGCTATTTTTGCTACGGGAAGCGCCCGAAGACCGCTATCAATTGGTACACGACTATTTAGTGCGACCGATTCGCCAAAGATTCGGCTTAGAAGCGAGACTCCACAAAGCAGAAGCGGACAAAAAGATGAGTCAAGCACAGCTCTACCGAGCCAATACTTTTCTCAAACAACTGCTGGGAGTAGCAGTGATCGGCGTCATGCTGCTCACCAGTTCCACCATCGCAGCCGTAAATTTTTGGTGGCGGGCCGTGGGTCAAAAACAGCTAGCTGTCGCTCAAACTCAGCGAGCCGAAATCAGTACCCTGACAGCAGCTTCGGAAGCACTTTATTTCTCAAATAACAAATTTGACGCCATGATGGAAAGTTTGAGAGCTGGTAAAAAGTGGAAACAGATCGAACACTCCCAACAAATGTATACTCTCAAAGACACCGAAATCCTGATTTCTGCAGCCCTCCAGCAGGCAGTTTATGGAGTCAAAGAACGCAACCGCTTGGAAGGACACGGCGATGTAGTTTGGGGTCTTAGCTTCAGTCCAGACGGCGAGACAATAGCTTCTTCCAGTGTAGATAAAACCGTCAAACTTTGGCGGCGCGACGGCAGTTTGCTGGCAACTTTCAAAGACCACACTAACAGTGTCTCCTGTGTCGCGTTCAGTCCCGACAACAAAACCATAGCGTCGGCAAGTTTAGATAAAACTGTCAAAATTTGGCAAACTGACGGCCGTTTGTTAGCTACTTTCAAAGGGCATACTAATAGCGTTACCAGCGTTGCTTTTAGTTCTGACGGTCAAACGATCGCCACTGGCTCTACTGATAAAACTATCAAACTTTGGAAAACCGACGGCACGCTGCTGCGAACGATCGAACAATTTGCTCCCGTAAATTGGCTAAGCTTCAGCCGCGACGGCAAAATAATCGCTGTGGCGAGCGATGACGGTAGTGTGAAACTGTGGAGTTCTGACGGTAAGTTAATCGCTAATTTATGGCACAGCGAAAACAGACAACCCTCGAAAATTTACACCGTCAGTTTCTCCCCCGATGGTGAAACGATCGCCAGTGCGGGTGAAGATAAAACGGTGAAAATCTGGAGCATCGCTGCACTCAAACACCCACCAACAGAAAATTCCACACAAGCCAAAAAAGGTGAACTGCTAACAACTTTGCGGGGACACAGCAAGTGGGTATTTGGTGTCAGTTTCTCTCCCGACGGTCAAACACTTGCTTCTGGAAGTGCAGACGGGACTGTCAAACTCTGGAATCTTGCTGGTGTTGGCGACAAACGCCCAACCGATGCTAGCAACATTAAACCAGAGAGTCGCTTACTGAGAACTTTTGAGGGACACGCCGATCGAGTTACTCAGGTGAGTTTTAGCCCGGAAGGCAAAACCTTGGCTTCGGCAAGTTTTGACAAAACTATCAGGCTGTGGCGACTCGATGACGTGCCGCTCAAAACCCTCGACGGACACCAAAACCGGGTGCAAGGCGTTACTTTTAGCCCCGACGGCCAAAGGCTGGCTTCTGCTTCTACGGACAACACTATCAAACTCTGGAGCCGCACGGGAGTTTTGCTGGAAACCTTGGAAGGACACACTCAGAGAGTCGCCAGCGTCAGTTTCAGCCCCGACGGCCAGCTACTTGCTTCTGGGAGTTACGACAAAACGGTGAAAGTCTGGAGTTTGACAGAAGATGGCATGAATAATATTCTCCCTTGTCCTTCGGCTCCGCTATTCCCGTGTTCGCCTTCTGTGCTGTTGACTCTCGACGGCCACGCCGACAGCGTGATGAGCGTGAGCTTTAGCCCCGACAGCGAGGTTCTGGCAACGGCTAGCAAGGATAAGACTGTGAAACTCTGGACTAGAAACGGCAGGCTGATTAAGACTTTGACGGGACACACAGGCTGGGTGACTGGGGTGACTTTCAGTCCCGACGGCTCGATGCTGGCTTCTGCAAGCGATGATGGTACTCTCAAACTCTGGAATCGGGACGGTCGTTTGCTAAGAACGTTTGAAGGAGCTCACAACAGTTTTGTGTTGGGGGTTGCTTTTAGCCCTGATGGCAAAATGCTGGCTTCGGCTGGTTACGACAATTCGGTGAAATTGTGGAAGGTAGATGGGACTTTGGTGGCGACGCTGCTGAAGGGTTCTAGCGACAGCGTGACTAGCGTTGCTTTTAGCCCGGATGGTTTGTTGGTGGCTTCGGGTAGTTACGATCATAAGGTGAAACTGTGGAGTCGCAGCGGGACTTTGCTGAAAACTTTGACGGGTCACAAGGATAGTGTGATGAGTGTGAGTTTTAGCCCGGATGGGAAGGTTCTGGCTTCTGCGGGCCGGGATAATCGGGTGATTTTGTGGAATTTGGATCTTGACGATTTGCTGGTGAGGGGCTGTGACTGGGTGGGAGATTATTTGAGGACTAATCCTAATGTGAGCGATCACGATCGGCGTCTCTGCGACGGGGTGGTGGCAAAACCTCAGTTTTAGCTATTTGATTGTTGGCGGTTGACGGTTACAAATTAAGGATTAAAGTTATGGATGCAGAAGAATTGATCGGACGGTATGCTGCTGGAGAAAGAGACTTTGCAGGTCTTGACCTAAGTGGAATTCTTTTGGGTAGACGTTACGCTGATGAGTTAATCAAACGATATCAAACTGAAGAAAACACCAGAATTGGAGGAGTCAACCTGCGCGGTATAAACCTGAGCGGCACTAATCTGGAAGGGGCTAACCTAGAAGCCGTTGATTTTATGGGGGCCAATTTGAGTGGAGCCAACTTGACTGGAGCTATATTGCAGGTGGGGAGGCTCAATGAAGCTAACCTGAGCGGAGCTAACCTCAGAGAAGTTATCCTTAGCTCGGCTCGACTGCATCAAACTAACTTGAGTGGGGCTATTTTGGAAAGAGCTGTCTCGTATGATGCGGAATTCATAGGGACGATTCTGAAACAAGCAAAGCTCAAGGGGGCTGGTTTAGAGACTTCTAGCTTTATTGACGTTGATTTTACCAGTGCTGATTTAAGAGAGGTAGGTATAGGACCAGCTACCATCAAGCAATGCAACTTTACCAAAGCCAATTGGAATCGAGGGTGTATTCAACGGTGTACGTTTATCGATTGCGATTTTACCAAGGCTAGCTTTAGGAAAGCCGGTGCAATAGAATCGAATTTTATTCGGTGTAATTTTACAGATGCTGAATTGGTGAAAATGTAAGTTTTTGATGCCTGCACGAAAGTTTCTATTTTCTAAATAGCTAGAGAAATAGAAGGTCAGTGAATGTTGAATTTGAACCACTCACTGACCAGAGGAATAAATCCCTAAGTCATTCTTTTATAGCAAGCGCTCAAAAGGAACCTTCTTAATCCGTTCCAGGTGCTAATCCGGCGGGTGCTGGTACTGCCAACTGGGCGGGTATATTCAGGGAGTTATCGCCAAAGTTTAAGTTGAAGGCTCCTGCAAATTCAAATCCCGCCGGCAGCGGTAGGGAGAAGTTTTGTTGGTTGACTGGGGCAATGCTGACGGTTGTGTCTTGCTTTAAGGCACCGGGGGCTATCATTACTGTTGATGTGCCGTCTGTTGAGCTGATGACATTCAATAAGGAAGGCTATCCCAAGTATTTCCAATAGATTCTTGACTGGGAAAGCGGTATTATTAACACTATCAACCGATTACAAATTAAGGGTTAAAGTTATGGATGCTGAAGAATTACTTAGAAGATATGCCAATGGCGAGAGAGACTTTGCTGAGGTTGACTTGAGCAATGCCAATTTGAAGAAAAGCAAGCTTATTGATATCAATCTCACCAAGACCAATTTAACAGATGCTGACTTGAGTGGTGCTGAGTTGATGAATGCTAACTTGAGTGGTGCTAACTTGATTTCTGCTGAGTTGATGAATGCTAACTTGAGTGGTGCTAACTTAAGCGATGCTAACATGGATTGTATTGACTTGAGCGACGCTAATTTGACCGAGGCTAACTTGACCGAGGCTAACTTGGATGGCGCTGAGTTGATTAAGGCTAATTTTAGTGGTGCTAACTTGAAAGGAGCTTGGTTACAAGGGGCTGACTTGACGGGAGCTAATCTAAGTAATGCCTGCTTAGAAAACGCAACTTTGCACTATGCTGACGTGACTGATGCCAACCGAGCGTGGAGCTAATTTGAAAAATGGTTTTTTATCTAGGCTCAACTGCCAAAATACTAACCTCACTGGAGC
This sequence comes from Microcoleus sp. Z1_B2, assembly GCF_036700325.1. Taxonomy (NCBI): domain Bacteria; kingdom Bacillati; phylum Cyanobacteriota; class Cyanophyceae; order Oscillatoriales; family Microcoleaceae; genus Microcoleus; species Microcoleus sp. Z1_B2. The sequence goes on along the minus strand of NZ_JAUBOQ010000006.1, from coordinate 46,183 downwards.
CGACCTCAGCGATGTAGACCTCGGTGAAGCTGGTTTTCATAAAGCAACTCTAATTGGCGCGAATCTAAGTAATACCAAACTACATCAAACTGGGTTTTGGAATTCCGATCTTACTGGAGCTAACTTTAGTGGTGCAATTATGGATGAAACATCATTTGATGGTTCAAATCTGTGCAATGCTAATCTGATGGGAGCTAGACCCGATCCTGAATATGACGACTCAAATACAATCAATCTGTGCGGAAAATGGGAAGACGCTACTTTGTGCAATACTATAATGCCAGATGGAACGATCCGAAATGATAATTGTACGGATCGATGAATGGAAAACATTACTATAAAACGATTACAAATTAAGGGTAAAAGTTATGAATGCGGAAGAATTAATCGGACGATATGCTGCTGGTGAGAGAGACTTTATTGGCGCTGACTTAAGGAACATCTGTCTGATGGATACTTTTCTAACGGACATCAACTTACGTAGTGCCAATTTAGAAGATTCTTTATTAATGAGAAATTTTCTGATTAATGCCAACTTAACTGGTGCTAACCTGAAAAAAGTTAATCTTTCAGATTCATATTTAATGAATGCTAACTTAATTAATGCCAATCTCAGTGATGCTAATCTCCATCAAGCTGATCTAACAGGTGCTGATTTAACAGGCGCTGATTTAACAGGCGCTGATTTAACCACAGCTCAATTGATTGGTGCTAACTTAATTGATGCTAAGTTAAATAATATTCAAACTAATAAATCGACAATTTTTCATCATACTATTATGCCTTCTGGAAATCGAAAAATGGATTCGGAGCGAGGCTTAAGTGGTGAAGAATTCAAAAGACGCTATGCAGATGGACAGAGAGAATTTACCGGAATAGTCTTACATCGAGTTAACTTAGAAGGTGCTAACCTACCTAATCTGGATCTGTCCTATGCTCATTTCAGTCAAGTTAACTTGCGTAATGCTATTCTGGAACCTTTTAGTTGGGACTCGGCACGAATTATTTATTGCGACCTTAGAGGTTCTAATTTAAAGGGTGGCAATTTTACTAATACCAGGTTTATTCACTCTGATTTAAGAGAGGCGCAACTTTTCGGCGAGGCAACCTGTACCAGTTTTATAGAAGTTAGCTTCCAAGGCGGTGTATTCCTATATCATGGACAGTCACCTCCTTTCTGCTATAACGTTACTTTACCAGATGGGGAATATATGGCTGGATGTAGCGATTGCTATCAAAAAACTACTCATATCAAAAAAGATGGCGAGTTTTAATGTTATGAGGATGGGATTTAAGCAAGGTCGCTAAATATAGTAAGGGTGAAGACCTGTCGCCCTTACCACATCTTAAAATGTTATAAATTGCGTAAATTTTATCCTCATTATTTTTCCCCAAAGCCAACTCAGTAAAACTGCTTCAATCAAAAACTAAAACAGAAAATCTAGACTTTTTCTAAAAGATTTTTTTGTACACTTTTGTCAGTAACATTTGAGAGAAAACTAAAATCAAAAGGTGTATTCGAGCCGGGAATAGGCCTGTTGTTAAGAAGAGTTTGAAGTTGTAGCAAGGTAATTCGCCAAGTTGCCACGTTTCTCCATTGTTCAGGGCTTTCGATGGGTTGACGATTTCCCCCTAAGAGTTGATTTAGAGGATGTTCTTGAGGCCAAGATTCTGGTTCTGAGCGGTTAGGAGTTATAAATGTAAACATAAGTGTTTCAGAGGTAATTTCAGCATTTGGTTTAGGCAAAGCCATAATTGTTTTCCAGGTCCATTCAGGAATCTGAATATTGTTCTCAAAGTTTTGGGGGTTTGTATTCCCTCTGTTAATAAAAATACCATTGTTTGTTAGTTGATTTAAGAGTGCTGGAACATTAGTTTTTTTCTGAGTAGTCCAATTATTTCCTAAAGCACCGGCAATAATATAAAGTTCTTGCCCTTGCTGAACACGATCCTGTACTTTTTGTTCAATATTAAACCAAGCAGAGGCAGTCAATGGATTTGTAGAAAACAATCTATTATTGTCCATAGATTGTGCAATTAAATTAGTCCCCATATAGGTTTCTATGGCATCTTTAGAGTTTCTGTTTCTGTCTCGATCAGGAATTAAATGACCTTTATCCATTCCTACCCAAGGCTGCCGAAATATAGTACCATCAATTTGAGGCAGGTTAGAATTTGCTGAAGTGGGCGACAAAAAAGGATCTGCTATGAACTGGATGTCTGTTCTTGTACTAGATGGTACAGTCCACGATTTATTAACTTGCCAACTCACCCAGTTAGAAAGTTTTGTTTGAGTATTGTAGGATACTACATATCCTGGTTTTTCAATCAGTAAATTTGTTGGTTGTTCTTGAGTTAAATCCCATCTAGCGTTAGTAGGGTTGCCAAGCTTGAGGTGTGGACTCTTGAAAAATACATTATCTATGATAACATTTGCATTGTCATCACCTTCTAGGCTAAACGTCAGCTTAGCTGGTTTTCCTACAGATTTTGCGAAATCTTCGTAAGCCAGTAATTGCAAGGGTAACTGAAAAGTTTCAAATCCTGTTCTTCCAAATCCAATACTATTGATATTCTGGCTATATATTTTTCTGATTTCATCGACATCTTCTTTGTTGGCCTCAGCTACAGTAACGGAATCCTGAGCTAGATTTATTCTCTTTATTGGTATGTTTACTCCTTCTACTTCAAGTTTTACATTGAGTATTCCACTTCTGCTGGGAGCGTGAATATCAAACCGCAAATTTCCCCAATCATTTAGCATAAAGCGATTATGGGAGATGCTTTCACCACCTTTTAACTTCAGAGCATAATTGGGTTGATAATCTTGAGCTTGAGAGTTAATACCTAATAAGCTCAAGTAATTGGAAAAATTGGGAGATTGTTGAGCTATCTCATTCCACTCTACAAGGTTGTTGATAGGTGACACCAAAGTTGATGTGGCACTATTATGAAAAGACCACCCAGGAATTTCCTTAGAGATAGTATTCCGACCAAATTCTTCAGCCCCACTCTTATTAGGAATAAACTGGTCAAAATTCCCATTAAACAGAGTAGGAACCGCATAATCCCCCCGCATACCAGCAGAAAGAGTATTATCAAAACTCACCGGAACGCGCCCAACAGAACTCAACGTCCGTCGGTCTTTACCTCCACCCAAAACAGAATAAAACCAACCCTCACCAACCCCTTCACCATTGCCATTATCATACCAAGGTTTAGCAGCCGGGAAATTCGGATCGAACAATTCGGGTAAACCCATTTTACCCAACATATCGTTAACTGCTTGAGGCTTCTCAGAAGCCTCCACATGAGGATACTGAAGTAAAACTTCCTCCAGGTCTAAATCAACCGTCCCAGCATACCATCCAAATGCTCGCTTGTGCGTCCCTCCTACAAAATCATCCTTAGTAAACCCAATACGACTGTTTTCACGACCTGGTTCCTTCTCACGAGTACCGAGTAAAATCTCTCGGTCTGCCTTCCCTAAAGTAACACCATTAGCTTTAGGAAAATTCAGTCCAGCAGGTTTGGGATTCTTATCCAACTCCTCTTGTGGAAGTAGACTCAAAGAACGACCATTAGGAGTAGCAGTACCACCATTCGGGTCAGCCACAGTCTGATAATAGTTATCAGCAAACGTAACATTATTCCAAACCTGAATTTTGGGTTCGTAGAAATCGCTGAAATTTGTGCTGATAAAGCCAGGTAATTGTAAATTCAAACTAGGTTGGTAGAAATCGTGCGGGTCAATTGTTGTCATTTGGAGGTCTCGGTCAGCCATAGATTTGCCGCCCGCTTGGGGGAAGAAAGTCCCTAAACGCTGTACAATTTCGCTATTGACAACCGTCCCTCGACTGAAGCCCATGAAATGTAGTGGCGAATTGAACAAATCCCCCTGCTGGCGAATCAGCTTCCCTTCGCTGTTGTACAACCGGTTTAATTGATTGCCTTGATACTCTCCAACCTTACCCCCTAATGCCAGATCCAACTGCACCAGAGAAGCAAATAAAGCATCAGCCGCACCCTCAGAAAAGCCAACGTCAGGAATGACTGATTCTCTGTCCAACGACCATTCTGTCAGCAACACTAACGGTTTGTTCTGGTTGAGGTATTTAATCTCCTTTCCATCTATAACTACCCCGGCTTTTAAGTTATTTGCCAAAGTTGATAAATAATTAGGTTCGCTGGTGTTAAGCCCCTCGGTCAAATTAGTTATCACCCGTCCCTGTATATCTATAGGAATCCAGTTACCTGTAGGCTTGTCGTAGCGCATAATTAACCCGCTGTTTTCCGGTGTATTACCGCTAACAGTGGCAATTTTGTTGGCCATTTGGAAAAAGGAATCAGGAATCCCAGACTGGTTAGGCAAAAGTGTAAAACCATGAGTCAACACGCTGACACTGCTGAAAGGACTGTTGCTATCAGGAGGTAGGGTTTTAAACTGCCCCAAATCTTTGGTCACAGCGCCGCTATTACTCACAGCTTCTACAGCAAAGTTGTAGTTCTGCCCCGCAGTAAGACTCTGAGGTAGCGTGAAGTTAGTGCTAGTATTTGCGGGGTCATTTAAAGGTTGGTTAAGAGGCGTAATCCCGTCATGGCCGTACCACTTGTTAGTATCTTTCTTCCAAGTCGCCGTCAGAATTCGGTTGGGATTGAAATCGTCATAACCGTTCCAAGGCTTAGAAAGAAGTTGACGCTTTTGTGTTTCCGAGAATCCGGGAAGGAGTGCCGAATCTGATAAATTGACAACCTTATCCCGAGGCAATAAGCCCTTCCCTTGCTCGAAGGTACTGACAAAAAGATTAACTTCTTTCACATCCTCCCAACCAGGAGAAAACTGCCATTGAAAAGTCGGAGTCAGGTCACTTGTAGTTGTACCAGGCCCCTTCAAATCCAGCCAATCAGTCGGTGCAGAACTCAAATCCCGTAAATTGCCTCCAGTACCGACTGGTGCGCGTGTTGTCCCCGGCAGCACCCCATAAGTAAACTGATTAGCAGGTCGATTCTCCTTAGTAATCCCATAGTCAGCAGCAATACTAACCGCCGGATTGATATCATCAATAGGAACCCTTGTGAAATCAGCCGCAGTCACAGACCTCGCCGTAGTAGCATTGAAGAAAGGAGACTTAACACCCCTGTCAAGACTATCAATTTTGAATTGACCGGGATTGTCCAGAGTTTTAATAATTTCCTCAACATCGAAAGCATACACGCTCCCGCTACCAGTCAGAGAAGGATAAGAGCCATAAAGGTATTTGTTGTCATTAGAAAGCACTAAATCGTTAGTAAGAGCCTCTGGAATCGGTCTGGTAGCACCGATTAATTGAGGATTTGGCCCCAAGGGGTCTTTAATAATCCCAATATTTCCCCCAGAACGCACATCTGCAGAAGGGCCAAGACTTCCAGAATTGCGACCAGCCACAAACCCATACCGCCCATCCCGCGTTACAGTGACAGATACCCCCTCATTCACATCAAAATAATCAGTAGGAAAACCCAAACTTAAAGGGGCATAACTCACAGAAGCAGTAAAGTTAAGAGGATCGTCCGAAGTAATTTCCAACACCCCAAAACCAGGCGCGTCATTATTCTGGTCAGGATTACTCCGATTCAATCCGTTTGTGAACACCATTTTCGTCGGCTCATTCGTAGCTGATATTCCCTCGGTCTCCGAAATAGTAGGAATAACTCCGATTTGTTGATGCCACTTACGAGGATTAGAATCTTCATCCTTCGGTCGATCCTTCGAGTCAATATTGATTGCATAAATCCGACGATTAGGCACTTGCTCATTATTATCAGAACCCGTGCCGAACAGCCGCCGCCCATCACTACTAATTGCCAACTGACTCAATCCTAATGGTGAAGTGACGTTAATAGTCTCAACTACTTTGTGATAAGTTGCCGAGTTAGGGTTGATGTCAAGGACGTAAATTTTCGCTTGATTTAAGTCGCCAATGTAAGCATAATCGTCTCTAGGACTGATGACTATTGACTTGGGTCTAGCGCCCGCCGGCAGGACAATGGGATTGACGCCTGGGGTATTTGGCTGAGTATCTACCTGTCGCAGTACCATTGCATCGACCAATGCCACTTGACCTGAATTCCTCAAGGTTGCGTAAACGCGATTTCCGTCGCTAGTCACGGCTGTTGATTCTGCCCAATCTGTGACACTGCTAGTCCCCACAGGAATTTGAGCCAACAGCAAGTCTTTGCTGTTTGTAGTATCAACCACTGATTCGGGGTTTTTACCGTTGAGAACCGCTACTCGGTCAGAACCGCCCAAGGCTGCAAAAACGTACTCTGCCCCCTGTGGCAGGCGAATTGGATTGCTGTGGTACTGGATTTCTTTGTATACTGGTGTAACACCTTTTTGCTCGACGGTCTGGTTCTGCTTCCTCTCGAGCACGACGCCTGAAGCGCCCAGCACTACTGTATCAGGCACTTTAACTGCTACTTCATACTGATTGCCCCCAAGAGAGCGGCTGTGTGTCGGTACTACAGTCCCCTCATACATAGAGTTGCCTGCATAGAATTTAACTGTCAAATCCTCAAACTTACTGCCTTTGGAGTCGCTGGCATTGTTGACCAGAATGTTGCCCCCGGTCAGAAATAAGAGGGGCTCATTGTTCTCAAATGGTTGACCGGAATCATCCTTGAATTTCAGCTCAGCTTTTTGGAGGACAGGAGGTGTTGTGGGGTCAGAGGTGGTTGGGGCTGGCATATTCAAAGCTGCCTTGAAAGTGGCAGTGCCGTCGTCGTTTCGCTGCACGCCTACCTCTGTTACGACGGGAAGTCCCACCTTGGGGATTGCTACCACCTGCACTGAAGATATGTCGCGAGTTACGGTAAAGGCCGGGGTGGTAACGAATTTGTCCGGGTCGATTAACTGACCGATGTTTCCCTGGGGGTCAATGATGCCAAAAAATGCTAGGGGGTCAACTTTTCCTGAATCATTCTGTTTGTCTGTTAAAGATTGAGTCGCGGTTTGTACTGGGTTTTGTAAATCGGTTGATTAGACTTCTGCGCTGATATTAGTGTCAGGTGAAACTGGGTTAGATGTGGCTGGAATTAATGGGGCTGTTGGGGGCTGTGTAGTCGGCGGTTGTTGAGAATCTGAAATATTTTATGGCAGATTTGACAGAAAGTCAAAATTAAAATTATAATCGCGCTCTCGGTTGCGTTTGTTAAGAATACCTGTGAGTTCTAGGAGAGTAACTCTCTAAGTATCAGGATTTCTCCAAGCCGTTGCATGAGTTATGCGGTCGGGATATAGAGCATTAAAAAAAGTGCTATTGTTGATTGTGTAAATAGATACAGGAGTTGAGTTATGGAAAAAGAAAGAATAACTGTAGAAGAATTACTCAGACGCTATGCTACTGGCGATCGAGATTTTAGAAACATCATTTTGGAGTATGCAGACTTGAGCGGGGTTGAACTGCAAAATATTGACCTGACTGGTGCTCAATTTAACTACGTTAATTTGAGCCGACTCAATTTGCATAGGTGCGAGTTAGGGTCGGCTCAATTTTGGTACTGTAACTTCAGGGAAGCTAAAATCACCTCAAGTCATTTGGAATACAGTAGGTTTTTTGACTGTGACTTGAGAGGATTTAACAGCAGTAGATGCGACATAAGCTCGGTTAATTTTACTAGAGTCAATTTACAAGGTGCGAAGCTTGGGGGCTTTGGCGAAGACCCTTGTAACTACTGGGACGTTATTCGCCATGACGGAGTTTTTATTTCTGGTTTCACTTCCAATCTGTATCGCTCTTCCTGCAGCAATACTAACAGGGAAGTATGAGATTATAATAATATCCTAAAAAGTTATGAGAGTATGATTACTTCTGGGCTAAACGGAACTTCTTCCTGTAAGGCTAAGTTCCGTTTAGCCCAGAAGTAAAATATCAAGAAGGAGGAGAATATCTCCCTTGATTCTTCAGAGCTTACTGAATATCTTCTGGCAGATTTGACAGGAAATCAAACTTAAAGTCATAGTTGCGAACTTTGTTACGTTCGTTAAGAATATTTGTGAGTTGTGGAAGAGTAAGTCGCCAAGTATCTGGGTTCCTCCAAGTCGCTGCATTAGTTATGTTACTGCGAGCGCTGTCCAAAAAGGGAGAAAACACATCATTATTAAGCGGATTTGGAACCCCATCTGAGGATACATTATTCCAATCTGGTTCTGCTATGTTGGGCGTCATATATGCGAAAGCTTCTATGTTTGACGAAGTAACAATCGAGTTGTACTATTGAGACAAATAAACTATCTGCGGCTGCCGAGCGCCAAGCTAGAGTTGTGTGGTATTTGGGGATGAGTTTGCTATTATTGAAAATGCGAATAGATGCAGGAGTCGAGTTATGGAAAAAGAAAGAATAACTGTAGAAGAATTGCTCAGGCGCTATGCTGCTGGCGATCGAGATTTTAGAAACATCATTTTGGAGTATGCTGACTTGAGCGGAGTTGAACTGGAAAAGAGCGACTTGAGTGGTGCTCAATTTAACTACGTTAATTTGAGCCGACTCAATTTGCATAGGTGCGAGTTGGGATCGGCTCAATTTTGGTACTGTAACTTCCGGGAAGCTAAAATTACCTCAAGTCATTTGGAATATGCTAGGTTTTTTGATTGCGATTTCAGTGGAATTAACACCAGTGGCTGCAATCTAACTTGTGTTCATTTCACCCGAGTTAATCTTCAAGGTGCTAAGCTCTATGGCTTTGGAGAAGATCCTTGCGAGTTTCGGGACATTATTCGGCAAGACGGAGTTTTCATACCGGGTTTTACCTTCAATCCCTATCTCTATTCTCACAACACTAACAGAGAAGTATGAAATTATAACAAGGTTATCAAAAGTTGTTAGAGGATGATTTTCTGCCACTAAAAGAAGCAAAATGTCAAGAAGGAGGAGATTATCTACCTCGCTCATTCAAGGCATTTTGAACATTTTATGGCAGATTTGAAAACAAATCAAAATCAAACGCATAGTTGCGAACTTTGTTACGTTCGTTAAGAATCTTTGTGAGTTCTGGAAGAGTAACTCGCCAAGTATCTGGGTTCCTCCAAGTCGCTGCATTAGTTATGTTACTGCGAGCGCTGTCCAAAAAGGGAGAAAACACATTATTGTTAAGCGGATTTGGAACCCCATCTGAGGATACATTATTCCAATCTGGTTCGGCTACGTTAGGCGTCATATATGCGAAAGCTTCTATGTTCGACGAAGTAACTTCGGCTCCTGGTTGTTCCACAGCCATGATTGTTTTCCACGTCCATCTAGGGATGTGAATTTGTCGGTTTGACAAATTGCTAGGGCTTGTATTTCCCTGATTGATATACTCTCCATTTAGAATGTCATCAAGCAATTCAGGAACATTCGTTTTCTTTTGAGGATTTGGATCGTTACCAATAGCTCCAGCGAAAATGTAAAGCTCTTGCCCCTGAGTAACCCTGGGAGCTACCACTTTATTTTCTATATTGAACCAAGCTGAAGCATCTGCTGCATTGTTGCTTCCTTGAACAAAAAATCGATTATTATCCATTGACTGGCAATCAAATTAGTTGTGAGGTAAGTTGCTAACTGGTCTTTAGGATGTCTCAATCTATCTCTGTCAGGAGACAAATGACCTCGATTCATTCCTAACCCCGTAAAGATATTTCCATCATAGGTAGACAAGCCACTAGCTAATAGATCGGGGTCAGTTATAAATTCCGGTCTTTCTCTTAATCCTTTTAGTAACTCTCCTGGTTGTGTTTCTGGTCTTGTAACCCATGTTTTGTCTACTTTCCAACCAACCCAGTTGGCAATTTTGGTGTCAGCATTGTAAGACACTGCGTACTGGGGTTTTTCAAGCAGCAAGTTGTTTTGATATGTACTGTTGCTAGGATTCCATCTAGCTTCAGTGGGATTGCCAAATTTGAGATGGTCGCTCTTGAAGAAAACATTATCTATGTAAACGGAATCGCCACCGTCTAAAGAAAAAGTTATTTTCGCTGGCTTACCTCGAAACTCTGCGATTTCTGAATCAGTGAGGTTTAACTTAAGTTGGAAGGTTTCAAATCCTTTTCTGCCAAACCCAATCTTGTTTTCGATATCCGAGTAGATATCCTTAATATTCTAAATTTGATTGTAGTTACTTGCGTCGATCAAAAAATTTGCATCTTCTGCAAGATTGACGGTTACATCTTTACTTTGACCGTCGATCGTTTCAAGTTTTACATTGATTGTCTTAAAGTGCCGACACTGGTCAAAAGATACCAACCTTCATCCTCCTGTTTTCCTCTATATTTTCCTCGCCAATAACAAGAGTCAAAATCCGCCACCGATGGGGCTTTTGACTCTTGTTGTCAGTCCGTCAGCCAAAAAGGTTTTTCGGCTGGTTCATAAACAATTGTATTGTCCTGATCGGGTAAAGGTTTTGTATGTTGTATAGTTCCGGTGATAATAATTGGTGGAATTCCTTCAGGAAAGGCGCGACAAGTTGGCATCTCGTTTACATACACGCGATAAAGATAGTGACGGCAGCCAAGGCATCCTCCATATTCAGCCATTTGATTAATCCTCAACAACAACAACTTGTTTGGGGTCGAAAACTAAATGATGTTGCATCATTTGGTGGGGCTTTTGACTCTTGTTGTTACTCCGTCAGCCAAAAAGGTTTTTCGGCTGGTTCATAAACAATTGTATTGTCCTGATCGGGTAAAGGTTTTGTATGTTCTTTTCCGACGATAATAATTGGTGGAATTCCTTCAGGAAAGGCGCGACAAGTTGGAATACCGTTTACATACACGCGAAGATAGTGACGGCAGCCACGGCATCCTGCATATTCAGCCATTTGATTAATCCTCAACAACAACAACTTGTTTGGGGTCAAAAACTAAATGATATTGCATCATTTCTGGGCTTCTAGTCGCGATCGCATCATATCCCTGAGTTCTGAGATCCTCTGCATATCTAACTGTCCGCTCTGGTTCTTGTAGACCATTTTCCACACCGTAATTAGCTACCCGCTCATCAAATTCAGTTAAATCCTGATAAACTTTGGGGTTTTTTACGTTCAGCATAATCTTTAATACCGGACCCAGCCTTGGATTGCCATTCTCATCGCTGCTAAAATCATTAGCCCTCTCCTCCTGATTTGTCAAATAAAAACCTTCTCCGAAGAAACCTCTGATGAACCTAGCGGGATTTACACCAATATTCGCAATACTACCAGCACCCGCTGGGTTAGTGCCATGATAGAGCACGCGTCCGCTGTAGTAGCTATTTTTTGTATATTCTTCAGCCTCAGCGAGAGTCATAGAAGGTTCCCACTTCTTGCCAAAAGAAATATCGTCAAGGTAAACAGTGCCGTCATTGATTTCAAACTTGAGTAAAGCTGCCTTACCGCGCAGTTCTTGCGGGACATTTAGGTAGAAAGTTTCAAAGCCTTCAGTACCATAACCGATCTTGCGAATATTGCTGTCGAGCTCTGTAGGAGAGCTATTTATTCCAGATCCTCGCTCTAAATTGATAGTTCCTATTGAACTAAACTGTTCGTAACCAGCTACGTCTGCTCGCATAGAAACCGTAATGTTTCTTCCCGCAGCGAGTTGGTCTTCAGGTACGTGCAGGTTGAACTTCAAACTATCGTGTAAGCTGTTTTGATCGGGGACAAGAAAGAGATTATGAATTATTTCTTTAACTCCATCATTCCCTCCCATCTTCAAGGTATAGTTTTGTCCAGCCAAACCGTAGTTTAATATTCTTTGCTCTTCGGTTAAGAAGGTATCAATCTCATCCCGTTCGTGCAGATGTCTTTGCGACACATTAGGATTGTCGGATACAGTTAAAGAGTTGTAAAAAGACCAGCCTGGAACACTCTGATATGTAAAACGTTTGCTGGCGTCAAAATTACCATTGAAAAGGGTGGGAACTGCATAGTCACCTCGCATCTTGTTACCTATAGTTTCGTCTGTGTAGGTGTTGTCCTCGGTTAGGGGGACACGGTTACTTACGTTAACATCATAGGGGCGTAATTGAGAGCCACCGCCCAGTACCGAGTAAAACCAGCCTGTACCGATACCTTCCCAAGGAGCTCGTTGTTCACCGTGAGTAAAATTAGCATTCGTATGATCGGGTGTGTACCACGTAGGTGTGGTTGGATTGCCTGAAGTATCTAGTTCCAGATCTCCAAGCCGACGGTAAATCCTCTCTCCATTCTTTGAGGGGAGTTGACTTCCGCTAAGGTTAGTTGTTCCTCCATACCAAGTTACAGCTTGCACGTGAGGCTTTCCATCCGTGCTATTTTCAGTAAATCCAATCCGGCTCGATCCATCAAGAGAGCCTGTTCCATCAGAACCACCCAGGTGCACGTTCCAATCCGCCTCCCCAATTCGCCGACCAGCACGGGTATTGGTTTCCTGTGTATCCAGAGCGGGGACGTTTTGATAATAGTTATCGGCATAGGTAACATTTTCCCAGATTCGCACGGATGGATCGCGGAAGCTTTTTAAGGAGCCTACTAAGTAATCTTGGTCGAAATCATGAGGATCGATCGTTGTCATCTGAAGGTCGCGGTTTACAAGGCTAATACCACCAGCGAGGGGAAAATAACTTCCCAAACGCTGGACAATTTCATTGTTGATCGCTGCACCCTGACCAAACCCAATAAAGTGCATAGGTGAATTGAAAAGGGTGTTTTCCAAACCTTGATTTAAAGCTACCAGTGAAGCAAAAAAGGCATCTGCGGCTGCCTCAGTAAAGCCAGAGTTAAATGCGGTTGCTTCTGGTGGCTGTTCCCATCCAGGGATTAGTGTCAGTGGTGCGCCAAATTTATGAGTTGGAGGGGAGAAGGTTGTGGAGCCATCAAAATTCAGCCACCCCCATTTGTTAGTAGCCCGATCGTAACGCATGACCAAACCATTTTCTTTAGTCAGGTGAGAAGCCATCTGCTCGAATTGGCGGTCTATCAAATTAGGTTGAGGTTCTAAGCCTCGCGTTAACACCGTAACGCTGCTGAAAGTATTGCTACCAGAAATGGGAGTCGGCAGTAAAGTTTTAAACTTGTCGGTGATGACTTTTCTTTCCCCTTTCTTCGTCACAGCTTCCACAGCCCAATGATATTGCTGACCCGCTGTCAACATTCGGTCATTAGAAAGAGTAAACTCCTCTGAAGAACCAGCCTTAGTCCTCCCATCCCAAGTCCACGTACCGTTTTTCCATTGAGCAGTCAGGATACGATTCGGATTGTAATCTTTTTCGACAGCCGAATTTAACCCATCCCACCGATCGCCCGGCAACAAGCCCTTCCCTTGCGGAAAAACGCTTACATAAAGATTGACCTTATCGACATCAGTATCGGGCTTAAAACCAGGAAGACCGCAGGGTTCATTCTCACCCTTCAAATCCCACTTAAAAGTAGGAGTTAAAGGATTGCTATCATTCTTGCTATCCCCGATCGGTCCTTTTAATTCCAACCAGTTTTTAGCAGAAGCTATTGCCAAACCTTTAGGATTTCCACCGATACCAATGGGAGCGCGTTTCGTGCCATCCGGGATACCAAAACCAAAGTTATTAATCCAGTTTCCCCCCGTAATTTCGTAGTCGGCCGCAATACTGACAAGAGGGTTGATATCGTCAATAGGCACGCGGGCGAGGTCAGCAACAGTCGCATTTCGCTCAGTGTTAGTCACGAAACCAACGCTACCCACACCCCTGTCGCGGGCGTCAAGCTTGTAATTACCCGGATTCTCTATAGCCTTAATCATTTCCTCAACATCGAAAACGTAGGAACTTCCTCCCAAACCGAAGGTGGGATAGGAAGCAATCAAATATTTGCCGTCGCTCGAAAGCGCTACGTTGTTAGTTAAGCTGCCAGGAATCGGTCGAGTCGCAGCCACCAATTGAGGATTGGGCCCCAGCGGGTTTGCGATAATGCCTATATTTCCACCCTCGCGCGTATTTATCTTTGCCCTAGAGTTGCGGCCGGCAACAAACGCATATTTCCCGTCTTGCGTTACTGTTACAGCCACTGCCTCGTTGACATCGAAATAGTCATTAGCCACGCCCAGCGACAAAGGAGCGTAGCGAACTTCAGCACTAAAGTTGAGGGGGTCATCAGACTCAATTTCGAGCACTCCGAAGCCCTTGCCGTCATCCTGAAGCTTTATCTGTTCCCCATTACTTATGGCAAGGACACTAGCAAATCCGTTGGTAAACACCATTTTCTTCGGGTCGGAAGTAGCAGCTATGCCCTCTGTCTCCGATAGGGTGGGAATTACTCCAATCTGCTGGTGCCACAGGCGAGTGTTAGCACCCTCAGCGCTTGGTTTGTCGGCGGGGTCAATGTTGACAGCGTAAATGCGGCGGTTAGGTGTTTGTTCGCTATTGTCGGAACCTGTGGCGAACAGCCGGCGCCCGTCGCTGCTGATAGCCAACTGGCTCAGTCCCAGCGGCGATGTGACGTTAATTGTCTCGACAACGGTATGATAAGTTGCCGAATTCGGGTTAATGTCGAGAACGTAGATGTTCGGTCGATTCTGGTCGGCAATGTAAGCGTAATTGTCTTTGGGGTCAATAACAATAGCTTGCGGTCTGGCTCCAGAGGGCAAGCCAATCGCATCGACAGTCTCCGTTTCAGGAGTAGTGTCTATCTCTCGCAGCGCTATCAAATCCACCACAGACACGCGGCCGGTGTCCCGCAGAGTCACGTAGGCGCGGGTAGCATTGTTGGTAGCCACGATCATCTCCGGTCGGTCTGATGTATTGGGATTACCTACAGGAATGTTAATAGCAACCGCCAATTTATCGCTGGTCTGGGTTTCAACAGTTGATAAAGGGTCTTTGAGATTAATAACGTTGATTTTGTCGCCCGTGCGTTCTGTTACCAGCGCCAATTCAACGCAGGTAGGGGCGAGGCGGATATTTTCTTCACTTTCTAGTTCCACAATGGAGTAATCTCCCGCACCCACTCCGAAGCGTTTTTTCTGCTTTCTCGACACTACAATAGTGGATTCGCCGACAGGTACGGTAATCGGAATTTTGACAGCAATTCTGTAGAGATTTTCTCCTAAATCGGTGTTTTTATCCGGTATCAAAATGCCGGGATAAGTTTTGTCACCGACGCGGAAACTGACTGTTAAATCTTCAAATTTACCGCCCAAATCATTGGAGTTATTTAGGAAATTGCTGCCTGTCAGGACGACTGCTGGGGAGCCATTTTCCAACTTAAATTCAGCTCCTTGAAGCACTGGAGGTGCGAAGGGGTCTGCTGGGAATAATGTCGGTACATTTAAAGTCGCTGTGACGCTGGGAATCCCTTCAGGATCGAGTTCGACACCCGCAGGAGTGACTACAGGTAAACCGACTTGTGGAATGGCGATGACTTTCAATCCAGATTGCAGGTATTTAGCTAAGTAAGCAAGGAGTAAGATTGTCGCGGCGAATTGAGCTCCGGTGGCGGCGGCGATACCGATTAAACCTGCATTTGCTGCTAAAAATGTGTTCTGGAGACCGAAATTAGTTGAAAGATTAATTGCTGCTGTACCGCCACTAGCAGCCAGCGAACCGGTGGCGGCTTGCGAAATGCCGAGATTGACCAACTGTTGAACTGTCGGAGCGCCTACTAACCCCAGGGGCAATGCAAACATCGCATATTGGCCGCTTTCCAAAACACCAGGAAAGGGTGGGGAATTGGTTCGGATGGTGCCGTTGGCATCGACGTAGCCGGATTCTTGAATCAGCCAAGTTGGGTTTTGAATATTGTTAGCATCCGGCAGCGAACCTTTTCGCATGAATAAAACTTCGGTACCGGGAGATAAGCCGGCGGGGGCTGGAATTGCTAATTGAGCGGGCAATTTCAGAGATTCATCACCCAAGTCTAAATTGAAGCCTCCGGCAAACTGCAAACCGTCGGGAAGTTGTAGGGATAGAGCATTGCTGCTTAGAGATGTCAAGCTAATAGCTGTATTTTCGGCAAGAGCACCGGGCGGCACCATCACAATTGAACCGTCACTGCCAGTAACTGCACCGCCATTTACTCCTAAAATTGTTCCGGCGGCGGCAGGCAGGGAGACTCGTACTGGCACGACTTGTTCGGCTGCTCCGTGAATGACGGTAACGTTAGTAACTCCTTCTTCTATTGCAGTAATAATGCCGTCTGAATTCACTTGCAATAAGTTGGAGTTTCCGGGGAAATAGCGAGTTCCTGTGGAACCGAATTTCAAATCGGGGGATTGGATGATCTTGTCAATTCCTACTAAAAGCGCTCGCCCCATTCCGGCTGTCATCGTGACTGCCTTGGGATAGACATTCAAACCATAAATCTCTGCTAATGCTTGATTGAATTCTGCATCGTTGGTTGGGGCTGGCAATTCTCCTACTCGCACTGCTGTTACTGCTTGCAAGTTATTTCGACTCGCGCTCAAAATTGAAGTACCGTTGATCAAACCCGTTACATTTCCAGCAGCATCTATTGGCGCTATTTCTGGATTGAATGAAGTGTAAGTTAAATAAGAATCCGGCAGCACGACATTCTGTTGGTCGGCAAAATCTCCCAGCACAATCAATTCCGTACTTTCTCCCGCATCCAGTCGGGGATTTCGCTTCACAAAATCCAAATTCAGCAGCGGAACATCGCTGACATTGACTGTCACCCGCGCGGGAGTTGAACTCCCAAAAGCGTCGCTGGCAAGGAAATCAAAGCTGGCAATTCCAGAGAAACCGGTTGCTGGTTTAAACGATGCTTTGTTAGTTAAGGGATTGAAAATTACAGTGCCGTTTACTGGATTGAGGACGCTAATTGTCAGAGGGTCGCCCTCTACATCTGTGGCAAGATTTTCTAATGAAATAGTTGTCTCTAATTCTGTATAAGTCCGAGTGCTTGTCGGTGAAACAACGGGCGGATTGTTATCAGAATTCGGGGGATTGGCTTCGGCGAGCAATTGTTGTCCTAAAGCTGTATTGCGCCACTCTCTGTCGGGATTGATGACTGTATCTAGCAGCGGTGCGTTTCCTATTGCGCCGCTAATTTTAAAGATTAGGTCATTGTAATCTCTGTCCGAGTTAGCAGCCGACATATCTTCCACGGCGAAGGTGTTGCCGGTGCCGGTAATGTCGGCTATTTGTAGCAGATGAGCGGTATCGTTGGGATTGGCTGTGGTGATACTGAATAAGGGACGGTGTTCGGGGAACAAATTTCCCGAATATGAGGATTGGAAGGATGATTGTATTGTAGCGTTGGGGACTAACATGACGGCAAAGGTGTCGCCTGGTAGCATGGAGAAAGTTTTGATACCCTGATATTCGCCGCTGCCCCAATCCCCGTCGAAGGGCATCGCACCGGTGAATTTTGCGGATTCTTTCGAGTCGCTAATTACAATGTGTCCGTCGGTGGAATTGCTTAAAACTCTACGGGATGCTTCGGCGATAAATTCTGGAGTACCGGGTGTGAATGCGGACATTCCGGCCAGGCTGAAAATTCCGAGTTCGCCTTCAAAGGAGCCGCCATCAAATACATAGTCAAATTTGACTTTTCCTTGGTTATCTACAAGGAAAGTACCGGGGATTGGTAAATTGGCTGTTGTTGTTATTGATAAATTTGTTGGGGGATTGATATTGCTTTGGAAGTTGCCTGTACTCTGTGTGGAATAAGATTGACTGTCTGCAATACCGTCCGAAAATTGAGCCGATTCTTCTGCCTCTAACGGCAGCAAACCGCTCGATACATCTGCGGGTTTTGGCGCAATTTCGGTATCAGAATATGTGGGCTGGGCGACGGTAGTTTCTGTGGGAGTTGAATTGCTATTATAAGGGTTTGAATTTGGTTCTGGTGTGGATTTAAGAGTTGAGGGTGAAACGCTTGTTTCGACTGAGGCTATCTGTGCCGTACCTGCTGCTGTTTCTGATGGAGTTGAGAAAAGTGTCTGTATAGGAGAATCGGTTTGTACGCTAGAGTTTGAGTGAGAAATTAGCGGGTCGGTATCGAGAGAATTAATGACAGTTGCCGGGGAGTTTTCAGTCTCTAATTCTGCTGCTGTGAAGGTGACAGCGATGTCCGTATCAATTGTATCCGCAGTGAATTCAGCAAGAGCGAAATCGTCTGTTTTTGGTGGCAATTGTTGGCTTTCAAATTCGGCTGTTATTTCAGCAACAGGGAGTTCGCGTTCAACCGTATCATCCGCTTCGGGTGCGGCAACAATTGACTCAGTTTTTGTTGCCAATTTTTCTGTTTCTAATTCGGCTGCTATTTCAGGGAAAGCGGTATCATGTTCAATTAAATCGACAGCCTTTTCTGTAGCAATAATCTCAGCGGTTGTTGTGGAAAATTGTTCAGTTTCAAATTCGGCTGCGTTTTCGGTAACAGCCCGGTCATTTTCCTGAGTACCAGCAGCCTTTTCTGCGGGAATAACCTCAGAAATTTGGGTCGGCAATTGTGACGCAGTATTAGGAAGATTGTCATTGGTTTCTCTTGGCAATTCTTCGCCCCAATTATCGGCAATCTCAGATGTTTTTGCAGGAGGCTGTGACGCGATGGGAGTGGGAATTAGCAGAGTTTCAGCGGTTGGTGGGGAAGCAGCATTATTTACAGCATAGTCGGCTGAAGCCGGCAATTTAGGAATGCGATTAGTTGCAGTTGTGTCGGTTTTAATTAATTCAGCATCTGCTGACTCGCTGACAATTGATTCTGCTGATACTGGCCGTTCTATTTCCGAATTTAATTCATTAGGGCTAACACTGGGTGTCTCTGGGGGAGAGGCTGTTTGTTCTATTTGTTGCGATTCTTGAGTATCAGATTTGCCAACTGTTGATGTTTCTGTGGCTGGCGATTCTTGGCTGTCTGAGTTAGCAACTGTTGATGTTTCTGTGGCTGGCGATTCTTGGCTGTCGGATTTACCAACTGTTGATGTTTCTGTTTGCTGAGGTTTTTGTTGGTCGTTATCAGCAGTTATCGATGGTGTTTCTCCCTGGGATTTATCACCGGAATTGGTAACAGTTGATTCTCGGGTAAATTTCGGATCGGATTTATCCGATTCACCCTTCAGTTTTTGAATTAACTGGGAGTGAATTGATGCGGAGAAGGGGTCAACTAATTGGCTGAGGGGAATGATTTTAGATATAGCGCCCGTGACTCGGAATGTGATATCATCGTAATCCCGATCGCTCCCTTGAATCAGCCCCATGTCTTCCATGACGAAGAGTTGACCTTCGCCTGTAATATCGGCAATTTGACCGATACTGAAGCCGTCGCTGGGATTGTCTGTCGCTATAGAAAATAGGGGTTTTTTGTCGCCGCCGATTGCGGGGTTGTCGTATACTTGCTGTACGGTGCCGTTGGGTACTAGCATGAAGAAGAATTTGTCCCCAGGCGTCATGGCAAATGTTTTTGTGCCGAGGTATTGCCCGGAATTGAGGTTTTCTGAGCTGTTAGGATCGGTGTAATATGCTCCTTCTAAATCGTCATCCATTGCGATGTAGCCCTTTGTCGAGTTGCTTAAAGCTCGACTTGCTGCTTCTTTGATGAACGCCTCGGAACCGGGAACGAATTTTTCCATTCCGAGTAGGCTGACGATGGCTAGTTGTCCGCTATACCAGCCGCCGTCGGATGTGAATTGTATGCCGATTATTCCTTTTTCATCGACACTGAATGCGTTTGAGTCAAAGTTGATGTTGGTTGGGGGAGTTGAGGTTTGATCTGGTTCTGGGGTTGAGGTTTTATTGGGTTCTAGATTAGTGGCTGTATCTAAGTTTTTGGTGGTGGAGATTTCGGTAGGTGAAGTTTTGTTGGGTTCGGATTTGTCAGTCGTTGATGTAGTCGCAACTGAGGTTTTGTTGGATTCTGATTTATCAGAAGCTGACGCAGTTGCAGGTAATGTTCGATCTGGTTCTGATTTGTCAGTCGTTGATACAGTTGCAGGTGATGTTCGATCTGGTTCTGATTTATCAGTCGTTGATGTAGTTGCAGGTAATGTTCGATCTAGTTCAGGGTTTTCAGTGGCTGAGGCAGTTGCGGGTGATGTTGTATTTTCTCCTGAATTGTCAGACGTTGATGCAGTTGCCGGTGATATTTTGTTTGGTGATGACTCGAAGAAGAGTGTAGTCTCTGATGATAAAGGCGTTTGGTGTTCTTCGGGTTTTGAAGTCGTTTCAGCGGTAGCGGGTAATGGCGTTTTGTCGGAAGCTTTTTCGCTCGTGGTAGATGCAGTTACAACTGGTAATGTTTTGTCCGAATCTTGTTCTGATTTTGTGGAGGCGGTTGGCGATAATTGTGTTTTATTTTCCAGCAATTGATCGGGAACAGCGGTTGTAGCTGCTGTGGTTTTATTTAGTTCTGAGCTGCTGATTGACGAGTTGACTGGAGGTATGTCAGTCGCAGATTTATTAGAATCAGAAGAAACGTTATTTGAGGCAATTCGATTTGGGTTGGTTAGGGGGTCTCCTAAGTCCGAGTCGAGTTTACCAATTAGGGGGGTCAACTTCAGAATTTGTTGTATCCCTGAGAGTGCTGTTAGTTATCAGAGGGCTGGTGTTAGCCTCCGGTATGCTGTTAATATTGGAGGCTTTATTAATAATAAAAGCATCAGCTTCTGTTCGACTGAATTCGGATGCGGGCCCGCTTGCGGGTTCTATTAAGTTAAGTTGTTCGGGGTTTTGAGAAGAGCCCGGAGTTTGATCTAATAAGGTTTTGTTAGTCTGAATTCCCGGCCGTTGTGGGGCGAAAGTTGGGGCAAGTCCGGGAATTAAGGATTCCATTTCTGTTAAAGGTTCTCTAATCTGGTCGGTTAAAGGCACTCTGGGCGCTCCTTGAGAAATGGTTAATTTTTTTTAAATCATTATTCAGCGGTTGCTCATCATTATCGGCTCGGCTCGATGATAAAGATATTCGGGAAAATACATAATTTTAGAGCTTTTTTGGGTGTTGCTAGTCTGTTGGATTTCCAGTATATTTACTGGTAGTTTTTCAACTTATGCTAAATCTTTATGAAGGTAAGTTTTTTCAGGCAGGAAAATACTTAAATAACCGATCGCACACAGGGTCTCTCTTTGTGACCATCGGCTTGAATTATTATTAATCTGAGATGTTGCACCAATATCAATAAGGGGCTTTTTTGTAGGTGGGGGCGGGTTTATTTAACCTGTCTGCACCCCTTAAAGCTTTTGGTGAACCCGCGCCTACAGGTTTTTGATTGCGGGTGCAATATCTGGGATCGATACTCACCCCGTCAGGAAATCGAGCTCTTGCTTAACGATGGTTGGCCCTGGATCGCAACTGCGCCCTCTACAGTTAATTGTCAGTCCCTTCCCTGTTCAAAACTTTCCTTCCCCGAACCCTTCCCCTTGCTCTCGGCTTCCTGTAAAGTAAATAATTGTAAAGAAATATGAGTTTTCTCTTATCCTCTGGTTAAGACCGCCAGCTACCATTCACAATTAAGACCCGGATTATAAGTTCCTATGTCACAGCTTTTCCCGCGAAAATTTCTAGCCTCTGTTGCCGCATTTTTTCTGGCTTTGTCCGTGTGGACGATCGCACCTGCGGCCCACGCTTTCAACAACCCCGATTTGTTGCCGTCAACTCAGACGCCGATCATTGATTTAGCTAAAGCCCTCACGGATATTGAAGAACAAACTTTGGCAAAAAATTTAAAGGCATTTGAAGCCGAAACCGGCTGGAAACTGCGAGTGCTGACTCAGTACGATCGCACCCCCGGTTTGGCTGTCAAAAGCTATTGGGGGCTAGATGACAAGAGTGTGTTATTAGTTGCTGACCCGCGAGGGGGCAATTTGCTCAATTTTAATGTGGGCGACTCGCTGTATCCGCTGCTGCCGCGCACTTTTTGGGTGGAACTGCAAACCCGCTACGGTAATCAATTTTTTGTGCGGGACAATGGCGAAGATCGAGCGATTATTGAATCTTTGGAGTCCATAGAAGGCTGTTTGCGTCAGGGCGGATGCCGCGTGGTTCCCGGTTTGCCGAGGGAACAGTGGGTTCTGACGTTAATTACGTCGGTGGTTGGTGGCGTCATCTGCGGGTTTGCGGCTCAGCCTCGGAAGCCGGGACAGGTTGTGGCTTGGCAGTGGGCGCTGATTTTTTCGCCGCTGTGGGGCATTCTGTTTTTTGCTTTCGGACTGGGGCCGGTGGTGACTCGGACTTCTGACTGGTTGCCTGTGGTTCGGAATGTGTCCGGTTTTGCGATCGGAGTTTTGGTGGCATTCCTGACTCCGGTGTTGGGCAAATCTTCTTCGTCGGAAACTTAGGAATGAGAATTAAATAAAATCCACTTTTCATGTTTGTTGTGGGATGGGTGTCGGGCCCGTCCTTTCTGGGCGGGCCCGACGCCCGTCCCACAAGAAAAAAGGGAAATTATTTAATTGACGATCCTTAGTTGTCAGTTGGCAGTCAACAGTCAACAGTCAACAATCAACAGTCAACGAATGACTAAAAGCTGGTAAGCTGATACCTGACAACTCACAGGCAACAGCTATCCAACAAATGGAATGGCACGTAAGCGATGCCCAGAGTCTGGGATTAATCGATAACGAAATTGGCGACCACGGTTTTTCCGCGGCGGAGTACGAAATAGTCCGCCGCGTGATTTATGCGACTGCTGATTTTGAGTACAAGTCTTTAATTAGTTTTTCCGATCAGGCTTTGCAGGCTGGGGCGGCGGCTTTGGCTGCTCGAACTACGATTGTGGTAGATGTGCCGATGGTGCAGGTGGGCATTACGCCCTTGATCCAAAGTACCTTTGCGAATCCGGTTTACTGTTCGATGGAGGCTTTGACGCGCCCCCAAAGGGAAAGGACGCGGGCGGCTTGGGGGATTGAAACTTTGGCAAGACGCTATCCTGAAGGGATTTTTGTGGTGGGCCAGGCTCAAACTGCTTTGTCGGCGATCGTAGATTTGATTGAATCTGAGGAAATTCGGCCAGCTTTGGTGATTGGGACTCCTTCTGGGTTTGTGGGGGTTGATGTGGCTAAGTCGCGGCTGCACGATTCGATGATTCCTCACATTCGGATTGAGGGCCGCAAGGGGTCTGCGGTGGTGGCTGTGGCTATTGTTAACGGGCTGGTGGATTTGGCTTGGCAAGCTTACGGCCAAGAGGGGAACAGTTGATCGAGAAGTCAGTCGATTTTAGATTTTAGATTTTAGATTTTAGATTGACTCCACAGATGAATCTGAGAGCTTGAACTAATACTAAATTCGGGTTAGAAATCCCTTTTATAAGACTCGGCGGTTGAAACCGATCCTAGACTTGCCTTGCGTCTCTCTCTAAGAGACTAAAAAATAAAGGGGGTATTAGAGCCGGATTTGGGAGAATTCATGCTCTTTGAAGCCTCGATTTTTTTCTAGAGATACAGGAGTCATCCAAAATTTGGCAAGTTGCCGATCGCGCTTAGGAATGAGAATTAAATAACTTCCACTCTTGAAAGTGGGATGGGCGTCCCGCCCGTCATGAGTGGACGGGCAGGACGCCCATCCCACTATAACAATTAAAATTGTAAGTTATTTAATTCGCGATCCTTAACATGAATGTGGGCTGGTTCGCCTCGATCGGAACTAAAAAAGATGAAACTGTAGGGGCAAACCTGAAGAACCGTAGGCATTACGAGCTATAAGAGTGAATTTTGTCCTAAGTTGAAATTGCGATCGCTCTTAAATTTGTGGCTACGATGAATATTAATAATCAGCGGACGATCGCCTTTTTACATCTCTGCTTGGATTAGTGCGATCGCGGTCTTTTTTCCTGCCTTTTTTAATCTGTTGGCTCATTTCTACAAACAAATCTCTGCGTAAATAAGGATAGTCGCTCACCCACACGTCACGGCTGGGAATATAAATATCTGAAACTTTGGCAATTCTGCCTAAATCTTCTTGATTTGACATAATTAACATTAAAGCAGCTTGACCGGGGACAATTCCTTGGTGATCTTTCCGCAATGGAGCTCGAAGTGTAGTAGTAAATCCCGTTTTGTCACCAACTTCTAAGTTGATTCGTGGCTCTAGGTTGTCAACTATTACGAGTTGTCCTTTTTGATTGACTGTTTCTTCTTGACTTGTGACTTCATCTGTAATATATATATCCAAAACTCGTCCTTGCCAAAAACCGCAGTATTGATATTTGCGGCATTCTGCATTCCGCAAACTCGCCCACAAAATGGGCCCCCACAGCCAGTACAAACCAGCTATCAATCCGGTGATTAAAACTAGCGGCGCGACATCGGAACCGGCGAAGTTGTAGACTACCAGGAGGAAAACTACGCTGACTGCTGAGATTAACATTCGCCTCAAAAAATCGGGCGGTTTTCCCCAGATATATTTGTATTGCGCTCCCGTGGCGACGGCGGGAATTAGTTCTTGAAAGGTTTCGCGGGTTAAGGGAATTAGCATAGGAAGTTTGGCAACGAGCAATGTACGGGATGCAACGGCTGTCTGTTCGGAAGCTGATTATATTAAGGCATTTAACAGATTTAACTGATTGATGTTGAAGTCACAAATCAGAAGTTATATCATGTGCGATCGAGTGACCGCGATTAAAAGGGCGGGTTTTTGAGATTGTCAATTATTGGCTGATATTTTTCGTGAACCCGCCCCTACCGTATTAGGGGTAATCGACCGGACATAATATTAGAAGTCAGATTAATTCCACATTACCAATGACTAATGACTAATGATTAATGACTAATGATTAATGACTACAAGATTTTTTCCAGGCCGTAAACGAGCGATCGCAATTCAAGGACTTTGCGTATAGACAGCAAGACTCCTGGCATATAACAAGCTCGATCGCTGGTATCGTGTCGTAAAGTATAAACTTGACCGGCGCCGCCAAAAATTACCTCTTGGTGGGCAATTAAACCGGGTAAACGGATGCTGTGAATGCGAATCCCTTCATCGGCCAGTGAACCTCGAGCTCCGGCTAATTTTTCGGTTTCCTCAACTTCTGGCAGATTGAAAGTTTTTCCCATCTCTGCTAACATTTGGGCAGTTTGAATTGCCGTGCCGCTGGGGGCGTCGGCTTTTTGATTGTGGTGCAGCTCGATAATTTCTACGTGTTCAAAATACTGAGATGCCGTGACGGCGGCTTGTTGGAGCAAAACCATGCCGATCGAGAAATTGGGTACGATCAAACAGCCGATGCTAGCTTTATCGGCAAATTCAGCTAATTTTTGAATTTGCTCGCTGCTCAAGCCAGTAGTGCCGACTACCGGGCGAATGCCGTAAGCTATGGCCGATCGCACGTTTTCATAAACTGACGAAGGGTGCGTAAAATCTACCATCACGCCTAACTGCTTTTCCTGAGCTGCTAATACCAGCATTCCTTGCAAGTCGTCAGTGATGGGAACTTCTAACGGGCCGCATCCGGCTAATTCGCCGGCATCGGCGTTGAGGCACTCAGGAGAGCGGTCTACAGCCCCAAATAAGGTCATATCACTAGCATGGGCGATCGCCTTAATTACTTCGCGGCCCATTTTGCCTGCTGCACCGTTAACAATCACCGGAATCGGAAGTTGATTCGCCATAATCTCAAAAATATCCTGAAAGTTCGATCGACTAAATTTTAACGCTTGTGCGAATTTGGGGAAACAAGCAATGAAAGACAGGATTTGTCGGCAAATCTTCAAAAACCCGGTTCCCATTCCAGAAATACTTTGCCTGCATCGAGTAATTAGCTTAAAGAAACTCGGTGGCGGCACAAGTTCTGAAAAAATTACATTCAATCTCATATTAAGCTCAATTCTGTAAGAACAGACTTGTGCAAAGCTAATTTGCACCGACATATTTTTTCTGTGACTGCCAAATTCTCTCGAAATCTTCGATATGTCATGTCTGTGGCAACTGGCCTCAACCTGAGTTCTCAAAACCGACGGGTGAGGATTTTGCCTGCAATGCTTGTGGGCGCGACTGTAACGCTGCTGAATATGGGAGTTCGGCAGTTGGGAGGCCTGCAAAGCTGGGAGTTGGGGAGTTTTGACTCGTTAGTGCGCTTGCAGCCAGATTCCGGCCCGGATCCGCGACTGCTGGTAGTGGAAATTTCTGAAGCCGATATTCAAGCTTTGGGGAGATTTCCGGTTTCCGACGGTGCGATCGCTCAAACCTTGACAAAACTGCAAAAGTATCAGCCAAAAGTCATCGGTTTGGATTTGTACCGGGATTTGCCTCAAGCGCCGGGACACCAAGAATTGCTGGCAGCGCTGAAAGCACCGAATGTGGTGGCGATCTATAAATTGAGCGATTCAGAAAGTCAGGGAGTGCCTGCGCCTCCGGGGATACCGCCCGATCGAGTTGGTTTTAACGACTTCGTGCTCGATCCTGATGGTGTTGTACGCCGCAATTTGCTCTCAGTCTCGCAACCAGAAAAGAATACTGCTTTCTCATTTTCTGTGCAAGTGGCTTTGTTGTATCTCAAAGACAGAGTACAGCAGAAAAATAGCGCTGTTCATCCCCACCAAATCGACTGGGGAAAGGCAGAATTTGTGCCTTTAACTTCTGACAGCGGTGGCTATGCAAATATTGACACCACAGGCTACCAAATTCTGCTCAAATACCGTTCTGGTAAGGATGTGGCGCGACAAGTCAGTATCAGGCAGGTATTGAACGGGGAAATTGAACCAAGCTGGGTTAAGGACAAGATTGTGCTGATCGGGACGACGGCACCGAGTACCAGAGATTTGTTTTTGACGCCTTACAGCCCGGTTAAAAAGCAAAGTCCGAAAATGCCGGGGGTGTTGCTGCACGCGCAAATGCTCAGCCAAATATTGAGTGCGGTTTTGGATGGACGATCGCTGTTTTGGGTATGGCCGGAATGGGCGGAAATTTTGTGGAACGGTGCTTGGGCGATGGTTGGCGGGGTTGTGGCTTGGCGGATTCAGCATCCTGCGAGGGCGGGATTGGCTGGGGGTGTGGGATTGATGGCTTTGTTGGGGATTAGTTATGGAATTTTTACCCTGGGTGGTTGGATACCGTTAGTGTCGCCGACTTTGGGTTTGGTGGTGACTGGTGTGGGTGTCAGTGCTTACAGGAAGCTTTACGATGCTTTTCACGATTCTCTAACGGGTTTGCCCAACCGGGATTTGTTCGTGGATTGCGTGGGGCGGGCGATCGCCAATACTAGGGGCCGCCACAGCCATCTGTTTGCGGTGCTGTTTCTGGATTTAGACAGGTTTAAGGTGATTAATGATTCTTTGGGTCATTTGGTGGGGGATGAACTGCTGATAGCGGTGGTGCTGCGGTTGAGGGCAAGTATTGGTCGCGCGGATACTGTGGCGCGGGTGGGAGGCGATGATTTTGCGATTTTGGTGAGGAATATTGATGTTGACAGTGCTGTGGATTTGGCCGATCGAATTCACAAAGCTTTAATTGTGCCTTTTGAGTTGAATGGGCAGGAGGTGTTTGTGACTGCAAGCATCGGGATTGCCCTGGGGGGCGAACCCGCTGCTACTGTCAGGGAACAGCCGGAACACTTGCTGCGGGATGCCCACACGGCGATGTACCGGGCGAAGGCTTTGGGAACGGGAAGGTATCAGGTGTTTAATGCTTCGATGCACGCTTTGGCGGTGGAGAGGTTGCAGTTGGAGACGGATTTGCGGATTGCCCTCAAGCGTCGGGAATTTTTGCTGCACTATCAGCCGTTTGTCTCTTTGGCAAGCGGGAGGATTATTGGGTTTGAGGCTTTGGTACGCTGGCAACACCCGCTGCGGGGTTTGATTGGGCCGATCAAGTTTATTCCGGTGGCTGAGGAAACGGGGGCAATTGTGCCGCTGGGTGAGTGGGTGTTGGAGGAGGCTTGTCGGCAGTTGCGGCTGTGGGAGGAAATGTTTGGTTTCGATCGAGCTTTGATTATGAGTGTAAATTTATCTGGGAAGCAGTTTGCTCAGCCGGATTTGGTCGATCGCCTGAAGGTGATTTTGGAAACAACGGGTTTGAGTGCCGAGAGTTTGAAGTTGGAGATTACTGAGAGTGTGGTGATGGAGGATGTGGAGTCGGCGATCGCGGTTTTGAAGCAGATGAAAGCGTTAAATGTCAAGTTGGGAATTGATGATTTTGGCACTGGTTATTCGTCGTTGAGTTATTTGAGTCGGTTTCCTACGGATACTTTGAAGGTTGATAAGTCGTTTGTGGGGCGAATGGAGCTCGAAAGCGAGGGGGAGAATGTGGCGATCGTGCGGACGATTGTGGCGCTGGCTCATGCTTTGGGTATGGATGTGATTGCTGAGGGTGTGGAGACGGCGGCACAATTAGCCCGGTTGAGGTCGATCGGCTGCGAATACGGCCAAGGTTATTTTTTTGCTAAGCCGTTACCCAGCGAGGCTGCGACTGCTTTGATGGCTTCCGATCCCCAGTGGTAGTTGTGGGTTATTAGTTATTAGTTATTGTACAGATAGTGATCGTGGCCCGATCGCCCTTAGCTCAAAATGGTGTTTCTGCCTGTAAGTGCAGCTTTTCTCCCAACTGCGGATGCTCAAACGAAAGTTCCCGCGCGTGCAAGTGTAGCCGCTTCGCAGCATCCCGACATCCGTAAAGTCGATCGCCCAAAATCGGTATCCCCAACCCTCGAACATCCGCTGCATGAACCCTCAATTGATGCGTGCGTCCCGTCAGCGGCAAAAACTCGACGCGATCGCAATTTCCCTCCCTCGTCATTACCTGAAAGCGAGTAACACTGGGCTTTCCGCACTCCCAATTGACTTGCTGGTAAGGGCGATTTTCTGGATCGCCCCAAAGTGGAAGATCGATCGTCCCCGCATCTATTTTTACAGTACCCGAAAGCACCGCTTCATAAACTTTGTGAACCTGCTTTTGTGCAAATTGCTGCCTGAGTTGACTGCTAGTTTCTTTGTCCCGCGCCAATAGCAAAATCCCAGATGTTTCCCAATCTAAACGATGCACAACTGTCAAATTTAAACTATCAAGTAACAAGTTACGCAAACGACTGAAAACACTATCTTGATTTTCTAAATAACGACCTGGGACTGACAGCAACCCTGAAGGTTTATTCACCGCAATTAACCATTTGTCTTCATAGATAATCGGTAGCATTTGGGTAACGGGCAAGATGCCCGTTCCACAAGAAATATTATTGCTTGTGGGGAGTAGGGGTTGGGCTTCTAGCCCGCTCGCAACGGGCAAGATGCCCGTTCCACAAGAAATATGATGATTTGTGGGGAGTAGGGGTTGGGCTTCTAGCCCGCCCGCAACGGGCAAGATGCCCGTTCCACAAGAAATATTATTGCTTGTGGGGAGTAGGGGTTGGGCTTCTAGCCCGCCCGTCAAACCCTCATTTATATTATTAGAAACAATCGGGTTTTGAGCCAATCCTGACAGCAAAAAACCCATCAACGGCTGACACCGATCGCCACAAGCACCATAAAATTCTCCCTGAATCTTATCGCCCGATGGCGGCCCCCACCAAAACTCAGCCATTGCCAGCGGTTTCAGATTGTGTACTGCCGCGTAGTGAAGCAATTTTGGCGCGCAACAGTCGCCGGTGCCAGTGGGAATAGAATTAGTTGGCATCAATGAGGAGATCGATCGCGATTTCCCCAAAAAATTCATCAGAGTGTAAGCCGCGTGCATTTGCGTCTGAAGTTCGCGGGAAAGTTCTTTTCGTTGCTGTTTCAGCGCCCGCATCCGCCGATCTGCAGCTTCAATTAATTGTTTTAGGGGCTGCAATGTTTCATCCCGCTGTCGTTTCAATTGCCTGCGTTCACTTTTCTCCAAACGGCTTTCTTTATTCAGTTGTTCCAGGGCAATCTCTAGCGTTTCTGCTGCGAGAGTTTGACACAGTAACTGGCGTTTTTCGTCTCGCTGCTGCTTGCAATTGCGATGCCGATCGCTCAAAACTTGCACTTGCAATTCAAACTCCCGAAATAAGGCTTCATACTCTTGTCGCTGCGGGAGTTGATTGAGTGCAATCAGTTCCTGTTTCATCGCCTCCAATTGAGTTAAGGTGCGGGCTTCCTCGAAAGCCACACGATCTCGTCCCGGAATCGGTGGCACCCACCCCTCAACAATGCTGCAACCGTTCAGCAGCCCGGAAAATGCTTTGAGTATCCCCTGTTCCCCCGAAGGCATCTCCACCAGCAATATGCCGTACATCTTCCCTTCGCGATCGTAGAAATCGTCAGCAGCAAGGTACTGCATCAAACCCCGGGCCAGATCCTCTGACATTCGAGTGCGCGGCAGTCTCAGCAGCTCGCCGCTTTGAGGACAACGGCCTTCGTACCAATAATTCGGCTGCGAGTCGATCGACTCCCAATGACAGTCCGTGACATCTAAAAGCGCGTGAAATTCTAACATATTAAATTTGGTTTGAAATCTGAATTAGGACATATCTGCTTGTATTCTGGATGCTTTCGGTCAATCGATTTTAGATTTTAGATTTTAGATTTTAGATTTAAGCATTGACTTGCGCGAGATAAATACGTTCGGCAAGTTTCATGGGATACAGGTTTTTGATTTCTGGACGGATGAATCACGTGGCGGGTATCCTGGATGCGGGAATTGTCAATCGAAAATCGAAAATCGAAAATCGACTGACCGTATTTTATAGGCGTGTACCGAAAGTGGGAAGGGTGCATAATTTTATACCGACTATAATTAAGTAAAAATGATTGGTTGCACCAAGCCTGATATGCTAAATTTGTTTCAAAACAGCAGCGAGATTAAGAAAAGCATAAGTTAATATATAAGACCGCAAGCTTGTTATCCAACTAAATTTTTTATGTGCAAGGCGTATGCCAGACCTCTCGACTTCGGCTCCTGAAAACTCCTCAAACCCCCAACCAGCTCTGCTGCCGCCGATTTTAAGAATTTTTGCAGCATTTCCAGATTACGATCGGGGCAATAGATTGTACGCCGCAGGAAGGTACGAAGCGGCAGTCATTTGCTACGCAAAAGCGGTTCAAATTAAGCCGGACTGGGCCAGGGCGTGGCTGAATCTGGGCAAAGCTTACAAGCAACTGCATTCCTACGCAGAAACCGTAGCCTGTGCCGATCGAGCTACAGCAATTAATCCCGAAGAATACTGGGCTTGGATGCTGCGCGGCACAGGGCTGTTAAGTTTGCAAAATCACTCAGAAGCGATCGCGGCTTTCGACACGGCAATTCAAATCAATTCAGAAAAGCACGAAGCTTGGTATCAGCGAGGCAGAGTTTTAGAGGAATTGCAGCAGTGGGATGCAGCCGCAACCTGTTACAAAAGAGCCACCCAACTTCATCCGAATTTGCCCGCCATGTGGTATCGGCAAGGCAACGTGTTGGTTCAAGCGGATCGCTATCCTGAAGCCGTGGCGGCTTTTGAGCGCGCGCTGAAACTCGTCCCGACTAACTGGGAAGCTTGGCTGAACCGAGGTTTGGCTTTGATGAAAACCGAACGCTACGCTGAAGCTGTAACTTCTTACGATCGCGCCATTCAACTGCAACCACAAAATAGTCTGGCTTGGTTCAATCGGGGCATTGCTTCAGCAAAATTGCACAAATACGCAGAAGCGGTGACAGCTTACGATCGCGTACTGCAAATGCAGCCCAACGACTGCGAAGCCTGGTTTTATAAAGGAATGGCCCTCAAACACCAGTGGGCCGATGCGGCAATTGCTTGTTTCGATCGGGCAATTCAAATTAATTCTTTGTATCCCGAAGCATGGATCGGGCGCGGTCAAACACTGTCAGAATCGAGAGATTTTGAAGGGGCGATCGCTGCTTTTGACCAAGCCATTCAAATTAATCCGAATTTTCCCGAAGCTTGGCTGGGTAGAGGCATGGCGCTAGCAGGATTGGAACGCTACAAAGAGGCAATTATCGCTTACAGTAATGCCCTACAAATTGAAGGTAACTTTCTAGAAGCTTGGAACTTGCGAGGCGAAGCTTTGGAAAAATTGCAGCAATACGAAGAAGCGATAGCCTGTTTTGATAAAGTAATCTCTCTGACTTCAGAAGCAGAAATTACATCAAAAGTAGGGTTGCAGCAAGGCGCAGCGCTGGAAAAATTGCAGCGTTACGAAGAAGCCGTCGCAGCTTACAATCGCGTAATTAAAATCGTGCCCGACAATTTTGAAGCTTGGTTGAAACGCGGCAACGCTTTGTCAAAATTGCAGCAGTACGAACAAGCTCTAGCATCATACGATCGAGCAATTACTGTCTGGCCGGACAACTATCAAGGCTGGGTGCAGCGAGGTCTGATCCTAGGGGAAATGCAGAAGTATTCCCAAGCACTCGTCGCTTTTGACCAAGTGATTCAACTCAAGCCAGACAACTGGGAAGCTTGGGCGCAGCGGGGCGACGTTTTGCAAAAATTGCAGCGAACTCAAGATGCCATTAGCTCTTACGGAGTCGCCCTCGAAATCAAACCCGATTACTACGAAGCTCTAGTTAGTCGAGAAGAATTGAGACTTAAGGGTACGATGTCAGGAAAGTGGTGAGGAATGAGAATTAAATAACTTACAATGCGTGATGGTTCTTGTGGGATGGGCGTCCCGCCCGCCCTTTCTGGACGGGCGGGACGCCCATCCCACAATAACAATTAAAATTGTAAGTTATTTAATTCGCGATCCTTAATATCATGTCCGATAGATTGACCATAATATCCGGGCAGGGCGGGTTTTTGAGATTGTTAATTATTGGCAGATATTGTTGGTGAACCCGCCCCTACCTGATACCATTTCTCTAAAATCGTGCAACACTCTTCGACCCCCCCTAGCCCCCCCGCTGCATTGCGGGGGGAACAAGAATACTGTTGCATTCTTTTTTAAAATTGGTATGATTTGGGGTCATCGACCGGACATGATATAATTCTTACTTCTTTTATATAGCATTACTCGGAAATCTCTGCTTCAAGACAGGCATTACCGGACAAGGTTTTTGCTCCTGTAAATTCTCTGGTTTGTTCCACGTAAAAGGCCCTTTTTTCTCCGCCGCCATCCACAACAAACTTTTTGCTCGCGTCATCGCCACATACAGCAGTCGAAACTCTTCTGCTGTTTTCAAATAACCTGCTTGTTCCCACGCTTCGCCTAGATTTGGTAAAGGATATTTTCCGTGCAAACTTGCTCGAATTTGTGCTCTCGCTACCTCTGCTAAAGTGAAATCTCCTAAAAATCGGGTTTGCGGCAAAACCCGCAAATTTCCGGGGATGGTTTGTTCGTGCAGAAACGGCAAAAATACGCAATCCCAATCCAATCCTTTAGCTTTGTGCATGGTAATAATTGTTAGTTGACCTTTGCTGGTATAACGTTCTTCTATTTTGTCGTCTGCATCCACAGGTTCAAATCTTTCGGAACTGACAATTTCGCTAAGTACATCCAAAATATTCCGCATTGAATTGTTGCCTGCTGTTTGGATTGCTACTCGTTCTGCTAATTTGTCGGCGGTGGCTAATTCTGTTTGGTCGTATTGCAGCGCTAAGGCTAAGAAGGAAATGATTTGGTAGGGCGGCAGTTCTAAGCTAGCTTGCAGCAAACCGCAGCAAAAATAGCGGCATTTGCGAACGGGATCTGACTGCTGGGGGTCTAGGGGGCCTGGGTAAAGGAATTGTTCGGGGCTGGTAGCAAAAGCATTGTAGTCTTGTTTGGGGATGAGTTGTCGATCGCTCAAAATCTTTAAGGCTGCTTTCAGGTAGTCTGGAGAGTGCGGGCGATCGAGAAATTGCAGCAGTGTTAAGATTTCCCAAGGTACTTGAGAATGTCTGTCGCGTTCTCCCACATCCTCAATTTTAATCCCGTATTTCCGCAAATCAAAGCTTAATCCGTGTTTTTGAGGATTTTCCAGCACTTCTTTGATAAACTTACCTTGTTTGTTTTCCCGCACCAAAATAGCCATCGATTTCAGATTTTCTAAGGGCAATTTTGCACTATTTTCCCCATCGCTCGCTTCACCGCCTGATTCGATATTTTTGCCATTTATTCCAAATTCAAACTCTGCTGGTAAAAATTCTTCTACTAACTCAATTACCCGCTTACCAATCAACTCAACTGTATGGTAAATATCGCGCGGAGTATGCAATTCTAAGCCTCGACCAATCGGAGCCGGATTTGCATTTTGCTGCGGGTCATCGCTGGGTACTGGCTTAATAGTTTGGTCGCGAAAAGGCTTTTCATTTTTCGCTAATTCCGAACCATTTACCCATTGCAACATAAAGTTAGCGGCCTCGATAATTACTTGGGTGCTGCGACCGGCACCGTCCATTGTCGCTAACTTATTCTCTACTTCGCACTCATCACAAAATTGGTTAAAATAAATCGGATCGGCGGGAGTGAAAGTAGAATTAATCGCTTGATTTGGATCGCCAACTCTGATAAAATTGGGAGGTGATTTAGCAGGCTCTGGATCGCTCGCCAATGTTTTCAAAAGCCGAGTTTGCAAAGGTGTAGAATCTTGGGCTTCGTCCTCAAAAACGGCAAATACTTGCTTTTGCTCGATCGCCCTCGCCTTCGGATTTTCCAACACCCGCAAAGCTGCTAAAATCATCTCGTCATAATCGATGAATTCCCGACTCCTCAACAAAGCCTGATATTTTTGATATAAACCCCCAGCTACTGCTAAAATTTCATAACCATCCCCAGTATCAAGAGCGCTCATTTCTAACAACTGTTCGGGAAACAAACCAGAAGATTTTGCCTCGTGAATCACAGTTTTAGCTACCTGCGGCAAAATTTCCGTCCGCAAAACCGATTGTCGCCGCAGCCTCTCCGTTTCCTCTCCGTCGAATTGCTGTCCTTCCAACAAAACTTGATATCTGCGGGGATTTTCCGCAATCCAAAGTTCTACACAGGTGCGAATTAATCGGTGACTTTGAGTGGGAGTAACTAAGGTTGAATTTTCTAAATTTAAACCCGACAAATCAGGATGGCGCATCGCAATATTCAAAGCTAAACCGTGCAAAGTGTGCACCGCAAAACCGCCTTGAGATAAAGACAATTCTGTCAATCTTTCCCGAATTTTAGCTTTAATATTAGCAGCAGCCGATCGCGTAAATGTGACGACAATTAACTGGCGGCGGCTGTGAAGCCCGTTGCGGGCGATCGCAATTGCCGACGCAGCAGCCATTCCCGTAGACTTCCCGGCCCCCGGAACCGCCGAAACAGCAAGGGGACCGCCTTGCCAATCCGCCATGTCTTGCTGCCCCGCACGCAAGCTTTCGCGAATTTTAAGGCAAGCTTGTTCTCGCAAAACTGCCGCAGAGTCTAACCCAGAGGAAATGTTGCCAGGGCGATCGATATTGGTTGTCGATCGCATAAAATCAGAATCAAATTCATCAGTCATTATTACATCCGCGTTTATCTGCGTTCATCTGCGGTTAAAAATAAAAAAATCTGCAACCTCTACCGTTTCCATTTCGGTATCGGCTAAACTAACGCTATCTATTCGAGCTTAAATTAAAACCAGCATAAAATTCAATACCCAAGCCTTTTTTAGAGGAGTCACCCAAATGAAAACTCACCTCAAAATCAATTCCCCGCCCCACAAGCCAAACCCAAACCCAGCCAACAACAGCACAACTCGTTTTGCTGTTGCGGTATTCTTAACTTTATCTTCCACAATTGCTTTGCCTAGCTGCGGAGGAGCTCAAACGTCCAGCAGCGCTCCAGGCGGCGCAGGTTCATCCAGCATCCGTGAAAACCAAGTGGCCGAATCGGCTCCACAATCGGCACCAGCACCCGATCCAGCAGCCCAAAGGTCACAAACTTCTGGTGCATCAAAAAAAGCAGCAGAAACGACCGCAACCCGTCCCCAACTGATTAAAAAAGCCCAACTCAGTGTAGTTGTCAAATCTATTGACGCCAGCACTAAATCTGTTACTAATATTGTCGAAAAACAGCAAGGCGATATCTTGGGTTTCCAAAATCAGAAGCCGCCGGATTCGAGTGTCCGCCAAACCGCGTCTGTGGAGATTCGGGTGCCTCAAGAACGTTTAGAAACTACTTTAAATGCTTTGGCAAAACTCGGAACTGTAGAGAACCGTTCTCTGACGGCTGAGGATGTTACCACTCAATTAGTTGACAGCGAGGCTAGACTGCGGAATCTCCGCAAATCCGAGGAAATGGTGTTAAAAATTATGGAGCGATCGGGTTCTGTTGGCGATGTACTCAAAGCTGCTCAAGAGTTGAGCAATATTCGGGAGTCGATCGAACGCATTGACGCTCAGTTAAAAAGTTTGCGAAATCAAGTAGCCTATTCAACTATTAGCTTAACTCTAGAAGCAGCAGTATCGGCTCAACAAACTCAGGAACCTTCTCTAGGTTTGCGGGCGCAGGAAACTTGGGGGAAAGCGACTCATTCTGTGGGTGAATTGACGCTCGGTTTGTTTGCTTTGGGTATTTGGCTGTTGGCTTACAGTCCTTATTTGCTGTTAATTGGGGCTGCGGTTTACGGCTTTAATCGATTTAAGAAACAGCATTCTGTTCCGCAAATTCAAGAACCGAAACCGCCTCAGTAGTCAGTAGTCATTAGTCATTAGTCATTAGTCATTCCACCCACATAAAATTTATGTATTGGGGAACAGCCGAAGAAACCGTTCTTAAAACCAACGACAACTGACAACCGTCAACTGACAACCATCAACAGTCAACAGTCAACTCACTAATCATCAATTTGCCATCCATCTTTGGTATAGTCTTCATCCACAATCTTTTTGGGACGCATCACCAGAACAACTCGCCCCAAAATAGGAATATCCGGGGATTGTTCAAACCAGTACAATTCTAAATTGCCAGCGTTATCTGCGAGGAAATAACTGTCAGCATCCCACTGTCTTTGAGCTCGATCGGCAATAATCAAAACTTCTTCAACTTTGCCTTGCAGCGGTACCGGCAATTTATCGCTCATTCCCAAAACCGCCACCGGATCTTCAGCGTTCAAAATTACCTGCCATCCGGGAATCGCCACCCAAGCTCCTGCTCCAGAAAATTTTACCATTCGGAACGGCTCGATTTCCTCCGGCAAAGGCACTGCCAGCAAATCTGTCGTAGAAAGCGGCAATTTGCCGACAACCGGGACAACGCGCGGCAATTGTTCTTCGGTATCCAGCCGGTAGACGGGCAAGCGGGGCGCTTCCCGTCTCGCAACTACGGTAAAATCGACGAGCAACTGCTCGATTTGCGCCCTAGCGGTTTGGCTGCTAGCTAATTTTAAACCGCGAGCAATTAAGCGCGATCGCTCTTGCAAATCGCTTTTCTGTCTCGCCAATTGCCAGCATTGGTAAGCCATAGCATCGCCGGGAGTGTCTGTGAACCCTTGGGGGAGACTCCCGAAGTGCGAAAACTCCTTGATCGCTTTAGCAACTTGGCGAGCATCGTCAACATCCAAGTTGTGGGTTAGCATCAAAGCAGCCGCCCCGGCACGCTCTACTTGAGAGAGAATCCGAAACTCGTATAAGATATCGCTACCTTTGCCCAAAAAGTGCGATCGAACTTCCTCTGAAGCCCCAGCATTGACCATGCTGGTGTAAACTTGGGCTGCGACGCTTACTTGATTTTGCTGAATTGGCTCAAAACCAGTTTCTTCAAAAATCCTTTGAGAGTTGTAGCCAGCTTTTAGCAGTGCTGTGCAGGCCTGTCCCCACTCTACCCAAGTGCCTTCTTTGCGGCGGAGCGATCGAATTAACTTTTCAGCATCCACAGCATTTGTGGAGGATGCAGATGCAGGAGGGGAGGAATCTTGCGGTGTATCAGTCATAATTGAATCAAAAACTCAGGCTAAGTTATGTGTAATTGGATACCGGCAAGGCTCGTGTCGCGGCAGAGCGATAGATTAATAGTAAGTGAGTTATGAGACTATTGTTACCGGAAAACGAGAGGAAAGCCCCCGACTTCAGGCGTGGGGATGAACTCGGCAGCGGAGGCGGCTACCTACAGTCTTAGAAAAATCCTGGTTGATTTCTAAAAGCATGATATGATTATATCATGCTAACAGTAACTCACGAGTACAAACTACGTCCAACCAAATCTCAAGTTCAAATATTTGAGATTTGGTTGTCTGTTTGTCGTCAGGTTTATAACTATGCCTTGCGAGAACGGAAAGATTGGGTGAATTCTCGTAAGTCTTCTGTTAATGCTTGTTCGATAGTTGGTGAGTATATTATCTCACCGGATACTCCTAGACCAACCTATGCTAGTCAGTGCAAAGGTTTGGCAGAAGCTAAGAAGCATTGTCCCGAATTAAAGACCCCTCATTCGCAAGTATTGCAGCAAACTTTAAAGGTTTTAGAGTCGGCATTTGTGGCAATGTGGGATAGAGGGCATGGGTTTCCTCGCTTCAAAAAACGGATGCGATCGTTTGTTTTCCCGGCTGTTAAGGATGCAGCAGTGGAGAATGGAAAGGTTAATCTGCCTAAGATTGGGTGGGTAAGGATGAAAATGTCTAGACCCACACCAGAGGGTTTTATACTCAAGCAAATTAGAGTAGTTAAAAGGGCATCAGGATATTTTGTCATGCTGACCTACCAGTTAGCAGTCAACCTGCCCGCTCGCCCACCGTCAGGACATCCATTAGGGGTAGATATTGGGCTTGACAAATACCTCGCAACTTCAGATGGAGAATTAGTCAACAGACCGAGATTTTTTCAGGCACTTCACCGCGAGTTGAAATCACTGCAGCGAAGATTAAAGCATCAAAGAAAAGGGTCTAAGAATTGGCTTGCTCTCCAGAAAAAGATTGCTAGAATTCATCAAAAAATCAGTGATACCAGAAAGGATTGGCACTATAAATTAGCTCATAGGTTATGTGACCAAGCAGGAATGATATTCATTGAGGATATCAATTTTAAGGCTTGGGCAAAGGGGATGTTCGGTAAACATAGTCTCGATGCAGCCTATGGTCAATTCTTCTCGATTCTGTCTCATGTGTGTTGGAAGCGCGGGGTGTATTTTGCTCGTGTTGATAAAAACTATACGAGTCAAATTTGCCCCCAATGTGGAACCCATACTGGTAAGAAAACCTTGGATGTCAGAATCCATAGTTGTCATTCGTGCGGGTACACCACTCATCGCGATACAGCAGCAGCACAAGTAATTAGAGACAGAGGTATTCTTGCGGTCGGGCAGCCCGTGAGTAAAACTGCTTCTGGAGGCGTTCTATCGGGGATCGATAGTAATATCGGTCTAGAGTCGAGCCTTTGAGAGAAGAATCCCCCGCATTCTATGCGTGGGGAGTGTCAAAGAATAGTTGCTCGCCTAAATGTACAAAGGGGAGTTTATCGTATTGTTATGGATAATGCCATTTCAGAGCTAGATCAAATTAAACGCCAGCTCATGACCCTACACAGACCGAAAAAGCCCAAAATGCTGGTAGTAGACGACGAACCAGACAATCTGGATTTACTCTACCGCACTTTCCGACGAGATTTTAACGTTCTCAAAGCTGAGAGCGGAATTCGCGCCTTGGAAGTCCTCGGCATCGAAGGCGAGGTCGCCGTAATCATTTCCGACCAGCGGATGCCCGAAATGAAGGGAACGGAGTTTTTGAGCAAAACCGTGCCCCAGTTTCCGAATACGGTCAGAATTATCTTGACTGGTTTTACGGACATTGAAGACTTGGTGGATGCGATTAACTCAGGACAGGTTTATAAGTATATCACCAAGCCTTGGGACCCGAACGAACTGAAAATGGTGGTGCAAAAGGCAGCCGAGACTTATGAAATTCTCAAGCAGCGGACTGAGGAATTGGATCGCGCTCAAAATCAAATACAACTGTTAGCAACAATCATGCAAACGGCTGTGGATTATCCGAGTTTGGAAGCAAGTTTAGATCCAATTGCTACTGCTATAAGTGATAATTTTTTGGCGGACTTTTGCATTTTGCAACTGGTGGAAGGAAATGTTTTAATCCCAGTCCAAGGCTGTCACACCACGGGTTCAACTGTGGAAAATTGGCTGGCGGATGACCCTCTGGTTCGAGAAGCAATTACCTCTCAAACTATTCAGGGTGTTGTGAATATTGGACTCGACACCAACCTAGCGAGTCTGCCGCACTATCAGAAATCCGGCATTCAAGCTCACCTGAGCATCCCGGTTAGTCACAAAGGTCGATCGATCGCCCTAATTTCCATGCAGTGGAAACAACCTTGTTCCCTGCGCCCCGACGAACTCACAACCGTTCACCTCGCCGCTCAAGAAGTTGCTTTGGTATTGACGAGTTTTCAGGGTCATTAGTCATCAGTCAATCGATTTTAGATTTTAGATTTTAGATTTTAGATTTTAGATTTACTTGCAGCGCAGTGAATCTTGGAGCTTGAACAAAAGTCTAAAATTTTTGAATTTCCACGACGATTGTCGGGAGCTTGTACCTGTTTTTGGGCGGGATCGTCAGTCATTAGTTGTCAGTCATTAGTTATTAGTCGGCTCTCTGTCTTGAGTTTAAAATAAGAGCCAACGAAGGATTCAAGACAAAATCTCGCGGATAGCTAACAAATAAAAAAGCATTAATGACTGGCGACAGCATGACATGAATGCACGAATTAATTATTTTTTCCTGCTGATAAATCACCAATGACCAATGATTAATGGCTAATGACTAATGACCAATGACTAACAACTAATAACTAATGACTAATAACGCAGAAAAAATTAAAACTATATTTAATCGAATTGCACCTGTTTACAACCAATTGAACGACTGGTTGAGCTTTGGGCAACACCGGATTTGGAAGCAAATGGCGGTGAAATGGAGCAGTGCGGGCCCCGGAAATACTTGTTTAGACTTGTGCTGCGGTAGCGGGGATCTAGCTTTGTTGCTGGCCAAACAAGCAGGGCCGACTGGTTGCGTATTTGGAGTAGATTTTTCCGCCGAACAATTGGCCGTGGCTGCTAGGCGAGATCGACCTTTTCTCACCCCTGCTAGTCCCATTTCCTGGGTAGAAGCTGACGCCCTAGACTTGCCTTTTGCTGACAATTACTTCGACTGCGCCACAATGGGTTACGGGCTGCGTAACGTGACTGACATCCCCCGCAGTCTTCAGGAATTGCACCGCGTGCTCAAACCCGGTGCCAAAGCAGCTATTCTCGACCTCCACCGCCCCAGCAATTCCCTAATGCGGAGCTTTCAGCAGTTTTATCTAGACACTCTTGTAGTGCCCATTGCTCAGCAATTTGGCATGACTCAAGAATATGCCTACATTAATCCTAGTTTAGAAAAATTCCCGATCGGCCAGCAACAAGTCGCGATCGCCAACAAAGCCGGATTTGCCGCCGCCACCCACTACCCCATTGCTGGAGCTATGATGGGAGTATTGGTATTAGTCAAAGCAATTGAAAATTAAAAGTGGTTGCAGTTTCGGTCGATCGAATACCCCAGATCAAAATTTTA
Source organism: Microcoleus sp. Z1_B2 (assembly GCF_036700325.1). Taxonomy (NCBI): domain Bacteria; kingdom Bacillati; phylum Cyanobacteriota; class Cyanophyceae; order Oscillatoriales; family Microcoleaceae; genus Microcoleus; species Microcoleus sp. Z1_B2. The sequence goes on along the minus strand of NZ_JAUBOQ010000006.1, from coordinate 4,908 downwards.
GACCAAGGTTCAACCCCCCAGATTCATCTGTGGAGTAAATCTAAAATCTAAAATCTAAAATCTAAAATCTTATGAATCCGTCTGACATTTGGCTGTTGTTGGCCCCACCTGTAGTGGGAGGAATTATTGGCTATTTCACTAACGATATAGCTATCAAAATGCTGTTCCGTCCCTATCGAGCTATTTACATCAAAGGGCGGAAGTTGCCTTTCACTCCAGGCTTGATCCCCCGCAACCAAGAGCGTTTAGCAAAGCGAATTTCCGACACAATTATGGGTTCGCTGCTGACGCCACAGGAACTGCAAAACTTGGCGCGCCGCCTCCTGCAAACCGAGCGGATGCAGTCGGTGATTCTCTGGTTGTTACAGTTGGCGCTCGATCAGGTAAAAGCAGACGCAGAGCAAAAAACGGCTAAAATTCTCGCTAACATTCTGCGAGATTTGCTGGGGGAATCTGTGCCGCGAATTCTCAAAGTTTTGGCGCGCCGGGAAGATTTTTTAGAAGCTCAGCTTAATCAAATTTTTGACCAAGTTTTGCTGGAGATTCAGCTAACGGAAGCTCAGGCTGCTCAGCTTGCTGAGTGGTTGTTGCAGGTAGTAATACCACCGGAAGTGCTGCGGCAGGCTTTAATTGACTTTTTGACGGATCGCAATATTTCGATCATCGATGAAGGGTTTCGAGAAAAAACCAGCGGCACTTATTGGGTAGTAGCAAATTTGTTTGGTTTGCGGAACACTTTAACTCGGCTGCGGACTTTTTGTCTGGATGACAGAGAAGCGACAAATCAGCGCTTAGCAGAGTTAACTATTTCTTTGGGAATTCGCGGGCGAATTCAGGAATGGCTGCAAAATTTGTCGATGCAAAATTTACCGGTTTCGACTGTGAGACAGTTGCGAAAAACTATGCGCGACAGTGTTCGCAGCTATGTTCAGCAGCGGGGTACAGATGTACTTGAGGGGTTGAGTAAATCTATTGACTGGGAAAATATTTCGCGGTTGATTCTCAATCGCTTGCAAACTTCAGCGGTGATGAGCGCTTCCCTGGGAATTGTCAGCAAAGAACTGGCTTTGGTTTTAGAGCGCTATCTAGAGCGGGATTTAGAAAATATTGTAGCTCAGGCTATCCCAATTTTGAATATTGACCAGGTGATTGTCGATCGAGTCAAAGGTACTTCTCCTGAAGAGTTGGAGTTAGCAATTCAGGGAATTGTCAAAAGCGAGTTGCAGGGAATTGTAAATTTAGGAGGCATTTTGGGTGTTTTTATTGGCTGTTTGCAAACAGTTGTGCTTTTGCTTCAGCGGTGATTTGTTTCGGCAGTTGTGAGATATTTGTTGTAGTCTAATATTCGCTTGACTTGCGCCCACATGACCAAAAACCTGGTTTTGCGACCGTATTGGCGACCTCAGCCAGAGGATTTCTGGTAGAAACCGGGTTTTTGTGGCCCAATCCTAATTTACTTATTTTCTAAATCTATGCCAGCTCCAAATTCGGACGATCGCACAAACATCCCAAAAAACCCGCGCAACCTCAGCCGCCAACAATACGAGCGTTTAACCGCAGAAATGGCCACTCCCTACCGGCCTCTGCGACAGTTTGTCTATGTAGCTTGTGGCGCTTCGGGCTTTATCGGCGGCTTGGTTTTCCTCGCTAAAATTGCCTCTGGCCGCGAAATTGGCTCTGCTTTGCCCAATTTTGCCCTCCAAGTCGGAGTGGTGGCCCTGATGGTGTTCCTGTTTCGCTGGGAGCAGCGGGCCGAGGGCCGCTCCCCGAAGTCCAAGTAACAAAAATGTACAAATCGAGACAAAAATTTATCTTAGGCAAGAAAAAGTTATAAATATAAAGAAATTATTATGAAATCGTGGTTTTCCAGCGATCCCTGTAATTATAAGAATGTGGGTTCAATTGGGGTCAGCAAATTTAAAGGCCCTAATCATAAACCGCTTGTAACTCGTTCAATTGGGGTCAGCTTTCATAAAGACCCTAAATATATAAAATAAATTTAAGCCCAGCGCCAGCCTTCACTGATAGAAGAGCTGGCGTTAGGCATTTTGCTAGGATCGAGAGATAGAGCGAGAGAATCAGTAGGGTTTGCATCCCCCACACAGAGGCCCGTAGCAGCGTCCTGAACAGAGTTTTTTGCCTAGCATCCGGTATCGGTAATACCAGTTCCCAAAAATCATGCAACTCTAGGCCCATACTCGAAACCACGACGATCAGTCATTCGCAGTTCTAAAATCTAAAATCTAAAATCTAAAATCTAAAATGGTATAAGTGTTGGGGCGATCGAATAATGTGGCATTTCCCGAATACCTGAGCCTGTACAGTAACTAATAAGATGTGTCAAAGTCGAAGTAGAAAAAGATGTTGGGAGATTTGAGTATGGGTCGAGCATTTTTCAAAAAGCGGTGGACGTTATTTTTAGCAGCAGGCGCGGGAATTGTATTTTACAGTAATGCTGCTGTGGCTGCCGAAAAGGTAGTGCTCAAATACAGTGCGATCCGAATGACTTTACCAGTCAGCGAATTAGAAATTTTTGTAGAAACTGGAAAAATGTCGCCCGGCTTAGAAATGCTGCTGGGAAAAGCAAAAAAAGACCCGGAATCCGTTCGCAACAGTCTGACGAGACCGGTGAAAGTCAGTCAAAGCTTTTTGGATCGGACGCTTAACAGCAAGGTTGGGGAAATAATCCTCGATGAAGTGGGTGAGGTAATTCGCACTCCTTCTGGGAATGCAAATCGAGAAGCTTTGAGATCTGCCTTGGTGCTGTCTGCAACTAATGATAACGAGATTACACTGCTGGAAGCGATGAAAAATTATCCTACTCCAGAAGTTTATGTTGAGGGCGATCGTTTAGTTGAAGCTTACGGCAAACTTGTAGCTTTGTCAGAACAATTGGGCGGCGTGTCAGAACGGCTGCAAGACGTTTTGAACAAGATTCGTCTGCCTAGATTGTAGTGGATTTGGTCGAGGACGGTTGATTGCTTTGATCGATCGCAGAATGTTGCTGAACCTGCATCAATAACAGGAAAGTTACATTTTTTTTGTGCAAAATTTGCCTACTTTTTACACCACTACAAAAAAATCTAACTCCAGGCAAGCTCCAAACCAGACGGGAATCAGTCATTCTTAATTCTAAAATCAAAAATCAAAAATTAGATAACTTCGCTGTCTAATCTAGATCGGGATAGATGTTCGACAGTTTACGAAAAGTTAAGCGAGAAGTACCCGTGTTTTTATTGAATAAAGTATTTAAAACACAAAATGCAGGCGAGAGCTTGTGTATCGCTCATAAACTGAAATACGATCTACTGGACATTGCAGATTCTCTATCTTAAAATAGATGAATTCTGTCATACTCAGGCGCTTGCGGAAAAACGGCTGGTCATTACTAAGCTTGTTATACAAAAGATGCCATTACACAAGGTATTAGCAAACAAGATGGAGCTAGAAAAATAAATAAGAAACGCTGATACCGCCTTCATTAACACTTCCATTTGATTAACTTTACTTACTGGGTAAGACTAGCAACATGAACAACACTCCTATTCGTTCAAAAGACCGTTTTTTGGTTTTCGGCGCCCCGGCGATCGAAGATGCCGAAATTCAAGAAGTGGTGTCAACCATGAAAACAGGTTGGCTGGGTACAGGCCCTAAAGTTATGAGTTTTGAAAATGACTTCAAAGCTTACAAGGGTTCCCAGTACGCGATTTCAGTCAATTCCTGTACGGCGGCACTGCACTTGAGCATCCTCGCTGCTTCGTTAGAACCGGGGGATGAAGTTATTACTACTCCGATGACTTTTTGCGCTACAGTTAATGCGATCATCCACGCAGGGGCAACGCCGGTACTGGCGGATGTAGATCCGGTGACAATGAATATTGACCCGGCTCAAGTCGAAGCTAAAATAACTTCAAAAACTAAAGCAATTTTGCCAGTTCACTTCGCAGGTCGTCCCTGCGATATGGATGCGCTTTGCGAGATTGCTAGCCGTCACAACTTGAAGTTAATTGAAGATTGTGCTCACGCGATCGAAACAGAGTACAAGGGGCGGAAAGCAGGCACATTTGGCGACTTCGGATGCTTCAGCTTTTATGTCACCAAAAACATTACGACAGGCGAAGGAGGAATGATTATCGTCAGCAGTCAAGAATACGCCGACAGGCTCAAAATTTTAGCGCTGCACGGTATGAGCAAAGATGCTTGGAAGCGCTTCGGAGACTCGGGTTACAAGCACTACCAAGTGGTGGAGGTCGGTTTTAAATACAATATGATGGATCTGCAAGCTGCGATCGGCATTCATCAAATGAAACGAGTTGCTCCTTATTGGCAGCGGCGGGAGCAGATTTGGCAGCGCTACAACGAAGCATTTGCGGATTTGCCGATTACTTTGCCAGCGAAGCCCGAACCGGATACCATTCATGCTTATCACCTGTACACCATTCTGGTAGATGAAGCCAAAACAGGAATCAGCCGCGACGAGTTTCTCAACGCTATGAATGCTGAAAATATCGGTGTCGGCGTACATTACATGAGTATGCCAGAACATCCTATCTATCAAGAAATGTTTGGATGGCAGCCGGAAGACTATCCCAATGCTAGCTACATCGGACTGCATACAATTAGCTTGCCGATTTCGGCAAAATTAACAGATGCAGATGTGGAAGATGTAATTGCTGCTGTTAAAAAATGTTTGGCGATCGGCAAAACTAAAAATCGAGCTTTGGCAACAGCAGGCTAAAGTCCTGAAATAGCTTGTCATTAAAACATCCTAGCTGTTTTTTAAGAAAAGCAGCTAGGATGTTTTTTTCGATATTTTTTCTCCACAACGCCCTTTACCAAGAAATTGGGTCTAAAGCCCCGTCATAAGCTTGACGGCTTTAATTAATTATCAACTTTTGTTAATTGTTT
>NZ_JAUBOQ010000005.1:141374-182587 GCF_036700325.1 Microcoleus sp. Z1_B2 | reverse complement strand
GCGCGAGATAAATTCGGGGGCTTGAGGATTTTAGATTTTAGATTTTGGATTGATTCCACGGATAAATCACGTGGCGGATACCACATGAAGAAATTCGCTTGTCAACGTATCTAGAAGGCGTATCGTGCTGCCGCGCAAGTTTAGCACCTTAACTCAATCAGAGTATTTATACACTTTACATTTTACCCCGAATCTGAATCCAAAGCACCGACGGAAAAGACTTCAGGATATGCGATCGACCCTGAGTTCCCCCAATTTGTTTTTTTTGTTGCCTTTTGACTCGCTCTTGTCTATAATCGTACTTCACCACCCTAATTACGGTATTCCGACCTAATAACCGTACATTCACTAGAGGAACAAATATAATGAGCCCGTGGCAACGCCTAACTCAACACCTTCACTGGCCAAAACAGCCATCAGCCAGCACAAATCAATCATTTACTGCCATGAAAAGATTTGTATCGCTATTTTTAGTGGGAATAACTTTAAGTCTCGCCGTTGCATCCTGCAGCCAGGGAACCACCAACAACCCCGCAGGCACTCCAGGCGGTGCTACCCCAGCAGCCAACAAAGGCAACGTAGAATTAACCCTAGTATCCTTCGCAGTCACCAAAGTCGCCCACGAAGCCATAATTCCCAAATTCGTAGAACAATGGAAAAAAGAAAAAGGCCAAACCGTCACCTTCAACCAAAGCTATGGCGGTTCCGGTTCCCAAACTCGCGCCGTAATTGACGGTTTAGAAGCAGACATCGTACACCTAGCCCTCGCCTTCGACACTCAAAGAATCGAAAAAGCCGGACTAATTGAGCCTGGATGGGAAAAAGAAGTCCCCAACGAAGGCATAGTCAGCAAATCCGTAGCAGCAATAGTCACCCGCGAAGGCAATCCCAAAGGCGTCAAAACCTGGGAAGATTTAGGCAAAGACGGAGTAAAAGTGATTACTGCCGATCCCAAAACATCAGGCGTTGCCCGCTGGAATTTCCTCGCACTTTGGGGTTCGGTTGTTAAAACCGGAGGAGACGAAACCAAAGCATTAGACTTGACTACTAAAGTCTACAAAAACGTCCCCATCCTGACTAAAGATGCCCGCGAAGCCACCGACGTATTTTTCAAACAAGGCCAAGGCGACGCCTTAATTAATTACGAAAACGAGGTTATTTTGGCTGGTGAGAAAGGCGAAAAACCGACTTACACTATTCCAGACGTGAATGTGTCGATCGACAATCCCATTGCCATTATCGATAAAAACGTTGATAAACACGGTAATCGCGAAGTCGCCGAAGCATTTGTCAAATTTCTGTACAGCCCAGAAGCTCAGCGAGAATTTGCCAAAGCAGGCTTCCGCCCAGTAGATGCGACAGTAGCGGCGGAACCGGAATTTGCCCAAAAATATCCCCCCATCAAAACCCTATTTACAGCTCAAGACTTAGGAGGTTGGGGAGATATTCAGCAGAAATTCTTCGATGACGGAGCTATTTTTGACAAAATTCAAGGTTCAATTAGACAGTAGTGGCCGGGGCGGGTTTACCAGATGATTGGTTTTAGGCAATTATTTTTGGTAAAACCAGCCCCCGATCGCAATTATTCTTTCCAACTCAAAACTATTCACTTATGGCTGAATCATCTGCAATCAGTAACCCTCAATCTCCGATCGAAAATATCAAAAGGGCGATCGGCAAAATCACATTACCTTGGGGAATCACCCTAGGCTACCTCAGCTTAATGCTATTGCTCCCAGTTGCAGCATTGCTGCTGAAAGCCAGCACAGCAAACCCCGCCGAATTTTGGGCAATTGCCACCAGTCCGATCGCCCTTTCCGCCTACGATGTCACCTTCTTTACGGCATTAATTGCGGCATTAATTAACGGAGTCTTCGGCACATTAATTGCCTGGGTATTAGTCCGCTACGACTTTCCCTTAAAACGGATTATAGATGCAATCGTCGATTTACCCTTTGCGCTCCCTACCTCCGTCGCCGGTTTAACCCTCGCCACAGTTTACAGCGATAACGGCTGGATTGGTTGGTTTTTTGCACCTTTGGGAATCAAGATATCGTTTACTCGCTTAGGCGTAGGTATAGCAATGATATTTATTTCCTTGCCATTTATCGTTAGAACCGTACAGCCAGTTTTAAACGAGATGGAAAAAGAGATCGAAGAAGCAGCTTGGTGTTTAGGTGCTTCTCAATTTGAAACCTTCTGGCGAGTAGTTTTACCGCCGTTATTTCCGTCTATTTTAACCGGAGTAGCACTCGGCTTTTCGCGAGCGGTAGGCGAGTACGGCTCTACTGTAATTGTAGCTTCTAACATACCGTTCAAAGATTTAATCGCGCCCGTATTAATTTTTCAAAGATTGGAACAGTACGACTATGCAGGAGCAACAGTTATCGGCACTGTCATGTTAGGTATTTCCCTGGCAATGTTGTTCGCCATTAATCTCTTACAAGCATGGAGAAGACGCTATGACGACTAATATCAATTCACCCGCTGGTTACAAAAGTCCGCCCGCAGGTTCTAGTCGGAGCCAGGAAAAAGCTTGGGTAAAACCAACTTTAATCGGAATTGCGATCGGCTATCTCGCTCTTGTCTTATTTATCCCCACTCTCAACGTTTTTTATCAAGCCTTCAGAAAGGGATTTGAGCCATTTTTTTCTAATTTAACCTCACCAGATTTTCTTCACGCAGCGCAACTAACCCTGATAATTTCTCTGATAGTTGTGCCAATAAATACAGTATTCGGTTTGTGTGCAGCCTGGGTAATTGGCCGCAACAAATTTCGGGGGCGCACGCTATTAATCAGCCTTTTAGACGTGCCTTTTGCCATCTCTCCCGTAGTTGCAGGTTTAATGATTGTACTGCTTTACGGTCGGCTGGGATGGTTCGGGCCGTGGCTGGAGGCGGCAAATATCAGGGTTATTTTTGCCTTCCCTGGAATGGTGCTAGCGACTGCTTTTGTTACCTTGCCTTTTGTGGCCCGCGAAGTAATTCCTGTTTTGGAAGAAGTCGGAACAGATCAAGAAGAGGCGGCGAAAACTTTGGGAGCAAATGACTGGCAAATTTTCTGGAATGTCACGCTTCCCAGTATTCGCTGGGGATTGCTTTACGGAGTAATTTTGACCAATGCTAGAGCAATGGGAGAATTTGGAGCCGTCTCTGTGGTGTCGGGAAATATTGCTAAAAAAACACAAACTTTGCCTTTGTTTGTAGAGGATGCTTACAAGCAGTACGCGACGCAAGCCGCATTTTCGGCTGCGGTAGTTCTCGGTCTTTTAGCAGTTGTTACTCTCGTGCTTAAGGAGATTTTAGAACGAAAAACTAGGATTAAAGAAGTTGAAGAATAGTCATTAGTCATTAGTCATCAGTCATTAGTCATCAGTCATTAGTCATTAGTCATTAGTCATTAGGGTGCGCGCTGTGAACCTCATCCCTCAAACCACTCATTAGTAAGGTGCGGCGCTATCGACAATCTAGTGGGAAGCTCGAAAATCTCGCAGCAACGCACCCTACAAGATATTGGTACAAAATGTAAACTGAAACAAAAATTAGGAGTCCCAAATGTTAGCTCACAACACTAGCGAATCTCAATTTGAGCCGATCGACAATTTTCACAAAACCCAAGAATCAGATATTCCCAAATCTGAGATTGGCGACAGCAGACCAACTCAAACCCGCATTCGCATTCGTGTTCCTAAAGAATACCATCAGGAACCTGTAATCTCTAACCTGATTTCTGAATACGGTTTGACGGTAAATTTTAATGCCGCTTTGTTGGGTGTCAAAACTTTAGATGACGGTTGGTTTGATCTGGAACTTAACGGTACAAGTAAACAGATTGAAACGGCTCTGATGTATCTCAATGATTTAGATGTGGAAATCTGGAGCAATTCCAATTATCCCGATGAAGAAACTTGGTAATTAGTGAGTCTGGGACGCACCAACCTGGAAGATCAGCTAAGGATCGCGAATTAAATAATTTACACTCTTGAAAGTGGGATGGGCGTCCCGCCCGCCCTTTCTGGACGGGCGGGACGCCCATCCCACAAGAACCATCACGCATTCTAAGTTATTTAATTCTCATTCCTAATATTCTGGACTGACACGCATATTTTTTTCGACCCGATTTATTGAGCCTAATAGTCTCAAGTAATGTTAGTCATGAGTCAGCCTATCTCTTCCTGTAAAATAACCGTTATCAAGGTTCTAGTGAGGAATGCAAGCCTTCATAAAACTCAGAGGACTTGTTGCATTCCTCCCTACAAAGCAATTTAATGGCGGTTGTTCGTTAGCGAAGCTTGCAGAAGAGGATCGCAGGGAGCATCTCATATTTGTAAAAATACTTCTTCTGGCTCCTTCCTTCTTCCTCTTTCCTTCTGCCTCCTGCCTCCTGCCTCCTGCCTCAAAACTCCAATTTATAGCTGGGCTGCAAAGGTGAGATGCTCCCGGATCGCACATACCGATCATTCAGCAGGGAACAACTACCAAATAACACCAGCTTACAGCTAATAATCGTGATTGATGACTCTTGATTAAAAAATATCGATCGCCATCAGTTAATTATTTGATTGACAGTTTTTATAAAATCTGGTACTTTGTCCATCTCTGGCATATCAATAAACAGCGCGCAAGTCTTCTCCAACATTAATGTAACAGCCGGAACAATATCCCCTTTAAAACTTCTAAACAATCAAACTAACTCAGTTAGGGCAGGGCAGCATAAAACAACGTTTTTGTCAATATTCAATTTAGGTGAAAGTTAGGTGAGGTAAAACTCAGGGGCGATCCTCTTAGAGGGCTTGGCCAACGACTCTCATCCGCGCTGGAAAAAGATCGATGGCTGCTGCGGTTGGTTTGTGATATGAATTTGATGTGTGCGTGTACCAGGAGAATTTGAACGTGGAACTGTATAAAGAACCGAAACACCAGATAGTTTTTGCAGATTCAAAAGTTAAAGATTGCGAAAGTTTAACAGAAACGGTCAATCCCGATACAGAAATTGTTATTCTGAATGCCGATCGCGACGGCATTGAGCAAATTGCCGAAACACTTAAACAGCGGAAAAACATTGCAGCCGTCCACATTTTGTCTCACGGCGCAGCAGCCAGCTTGCAACTGGGAGCAACAGAACTAAATCTGTGCAACATTGAAAGCTACCGCAATTATTTAGAAACATGGTTTGCTTTGCCAGCAGTCGAAGCAAACTCGAACTCTTCAATTACAGCTAAACCAGAAATTCTGCTTTACGGTTGCAACGTCGCCGCCACAGAAGCAGGTGTGGCGTTCGTCCAAAGGCTGAGCCAGCTCACGGGGGCAAATATTGCCGCTTCCGATAACTTGACTGGCAATGCTGCGTTGGGGGGAGACTGGGAACTCGAAGTAACTACGGGCAACATAGAAACACCTTTAGCATTTTCGGCTGAGGCGAGGGAAGCTTACAGTGGCGTACTGGCTGACTTGAACCAAAGGACTGGCGACTTTAACGGACTGGTAAATGCCATCAATGTTGCCAACATCAACACTGGCATTGACACGATCACTCTCACTGCCGATATTACCCTCGCAGGGCAATTGCCGAGAATTACCGACACCACCACTATTGTTGGCGGTGGTTTCAAGATCAGCGGCAATAACAACCGTGCCTTCGTAGTTGATAACACAACATTTAACATCTCAAACCTCACCATTGATTCCGCACAAGCAGTAGGCAACGCAGGAACCATCGGTGGTGGTGGCGCCGCAGGCTTAGGTGGCGCCCTTTTTATCAACAGCGGTACAGTCACAGTTGACAGAGTTACTTTTTCTAATAACTCTGCCGTTGGCGGTGCAGGTGCGGCGGGGAATGGTGGCAAGGGTGGTAGCGCGGATCTGGCTACTGTCTTTGGAGGCACAGCAGGGACAAATGGTAGAAATGGTAGAAATGGTCTACCAAGTAATGGCGCTGCCGGTGGGGTTGGCGAAGATGGCGAGGCTGGCGGTACTGGTAATGCTGGCGGTACTGGCGGTATTGGCGGCACTGGCGGTACTGGTGTTGGCGGCACAAACGGTGGTGCTGGTGGCATTGGTGGTGCTGGTGGTGCTGGTAGTGTTGTCGGTAGTGGCGGCGGTGGTGGTGGTGCCGGTGGCGGTGGCGGTCCTGCTGGTACTGGTATTCCAGGTAATGGTGGCAATGGCGGTGTTGGCGGTGCTGGCGCCTTTGGTGGCGGCGGTGGTGCTGGCGGTACTTCTGGTACAGGTGCGGTGCTTGGTGCTATCGGCGCTGGAGGCATTGGCGGCTTCGGCGGCGGTGGCGGTAGTGGCAATGGTGCAAGCGCAGGAGGCACTTTTGGCGGTGCTGGTGCTACTGCTGGCGGCGGCGGTGCAGGTTTAGGTGGCGCGATTTTTGTTGGCGGTGGCACTTTGACCATGACCAACAGCACCTTATATAGCAACACAGTTACGGGTGGCAATGCTGGTAATGTTGCCGCAGGTGCGGGTACAGCCGCAGGTGGTGCAATTTTCGTCAACTTAGGTGCTACAGCTACCCTCACTAACAACACGATCGCTTATAACTCTGCAACAGCCGCCACAGTTGGCACACCGGCTAGTCTGATTGCTAGTGCCGGAGGAATTTACAACAACGGCGGTACAGTTACAGTCAAAAACACGATCGTCGCTGGCAACGTTGCTACTACCGACACTGATGTTACAGGGACATTCACCGGGAACAACAACCTGATTGGGGTTCTCGGCAGTAGCACTGGTTTTACAGCGACTCAGCAACTAACCGGTGCTTTGACAAATGTATTAGCACCAGTCGGCTCTGCCGGATTGAATGGCGCAACGGCTCCGGCTCCTTTCACCCTTGCCCTAGTTGATAACAGCCCGGTCACAACTAGCACTAACCAAGCCATTGGCGGTGGCAACAGCGCCGACGCAACAGCGGCCGGTTTAACTACTGACCAACGCGGTACAGGTTTCCCTCGGAAAATCGACAATACTCTTGTCAGCAAACCTAGTGTTGACATCGGTGCTTACGAGTACGGCCCAGTGGTCGTGGGTCAGAAATTCAACGACCTGAACGGGGATAGCCTGCAAGGTGCTGCGGCAACTGAACCAGGTCTAGGCGGCTGGACTATTACCGCAGGTACGAAGACTAATGTAACATCTGCGGTTGCTGCCACTCTCGGCCAATACACTCTCACGGATACTAAGGCCAATACAGCGATCGCAGAAACGTTACAAACCGATTGGGTGCAGACTTTAGCACCAACGGTGACGACTGGTACTGCTGATGTTACGGGTGCTAACTTCGGCAATTTCCAACTGACATCGATCGCGGGCAAAACCTACACCGATCTCGTCGGCAACAAAGTCTTAGACCTTGGCACCGACACCACATTAAACGGCGTCACGGTAACTTTATACAAAGACACCAACAACAACAACACGCTAGAAGTCGGCACAGATACGGTTGTGGGCACTCCACAAACCACTGCGGGAGCCGGAGATTACACATTCGCGGATATAGGCCCCGGCAATTACCTGATACAAGCCACTGCCCCAGCCAACTCCACTATCTCTTTCCCCGCTGCCGCACTTCCCGTTACCGCCCAAAGCGGTACTCCCGTCACCGGTCAAAACTTCGGCATTTTCCAAAACATCACCGTTAGCGGCACCAAATTCACCGACCTCACAGGTAATAGCTTCTCTGCTGACGACACCCCCCTCAACGGCACTACCATTCGCTTGTTCAAAGATACTAACGATAACAGCACTTTAGATAGCGGTGATACGGAAATTGCCTCTCAAGTTACCGGTACAGCGCCAGCGGCGCCTGGGACGTATAGCTTTGCCAACGTCGGCTCCGGTCGGCACTTTGTGAGAGAAGACGTGCCGGATGGTTTCTCACAAACCGCAGGCCCGACTTTTTATCCAATTAACCCGGTCAGCGGCACAAACATTACGGCTCAAAACTTCGGCAATTTCCAACTAGGCAAAATCAGCGGGATCAAATTTAATGACCTCAACAAAAATGGCATCCAAGATGGGCCAGAAGAACCACCGCTAGGAGGCTGGACAATTTACTTGGATGCCAACGACAGCGGCAGCCAAGATGCAATACCAGGCGAAACAGGCACCAACGCCACCGTCACCGATGTCGCCGGTAAGTATCAGTTCACCAACCTGCCAGCCGGCACTTATACAGTGCGGGAAGTGCCACAAACCGGCTGGACGCAAACTGTACCCCCCGTCAACCCAGCTAGGCCTACTGTTCCCGGCGCGTTTACGATCGCCGTCACCAGCGGCACAGACTCCCAAAACAACAACTTCGGCAACTTCAAGCCCAACTCGATTAGCGGTCTGAAGTTCAATGACCTCAACACAAATGGCATCCAAGATGCGCCAGCAGAAACAGGACTACCCAACTGGCAATTCTTCCTCGATACCAACGATAACGGTACTCTCGACACTGGGGAACCGAACACCCTCACCGATGCCACCGGCAACTACAAATTCCTCGATTTGTCAGCCGGAACCTATAAGGTGCGGGAAGTCTTGCAGCCTACTTGGACGCAAACTACCTCCGACCCGGCGGACATCACTGTCACCAGCGGTCAAGATATCGCTAATATCAACTTCGGCAACTTCCAGTCGAGCACTATCAGCGGTCAAAAATTCAATGACCTCAACAACAACGGCGTTAAGGATGCCGGAGAATTGGGGCTAGCTAACTGGCAAATATTCCTCGACAGTATCACTCCCGATGGCATCTTTCAGCAGGGCGAACCGACTACCATCACTGATGCAGCGGGCAACTACACTCTCCGAGATATACCCGCAGGTACTTACCAGGTAAGGGAAGTTCAGCAAACCGGCTGGACGCAGACGACCCCCAACCCCGCCCCCGTTACGGTTAATCCCTCGGATAACATCACAGGCATTGACTTCGGCAACTTCCTGCCCCAACCGGGGGCGATCCGAGGTCTGAAGTTCCAAGACACCAACAACAATGGCACTCAGGATGCTGGAGAACCGGGTTTACCCAATTTCCAAATTCAGTTAACCAATGTCGTAGCTGGAACTGCTCCTGCTCCTGTTACTACTACCACAGACAACAGTGGCAACTACCTGTTCGCGAACCTAACGCCGGGAACCTACCGCGTCAGGGAAGTCAACCAAACTGGGTTTACCCAAAGCACACCCGACCCTGCCGACATCGCCCTAACTTCAGGCGCTATTGTTACGGGCATCAACTTCGGGAACTTCCCAGCGCCGCCGCCGCCGACGCCGACTCCGACGCCGACTCCGACTCCGACGCCGACTCCGCCGCCAGTGCCACTGCCACCTGTACCGACGCCGACGCCTGCACCTGCGCCGACGCCTGCACCTGCGCCGACGCCTGCACCTGCACCTGCGCCGACGCCTGCACCTGCACCTGCGCCGACGCCTGCACCTGCACCTGTAACGACGCCGACGCCTGCACCTGTACCGACGCCGACACCGACACCGGAACCTGTACCGACAGATTTGGTTTGCCCTGAGAACTTCCCCAGGATAGCTACTCCCACTGAACCAGGTACTCCGACCGCGGGTAATGTGATCAATGGCCCTAACGGGGACGATACGATCGTGGGTAGTGCTGGCAGTGACTCTATCTTCGGGTTGAGCGGCAACGATTTGATCTTTGGTCGAGGGGGCGGTGACTATATCAATGGCAATACGGCCAACGATACTGTCTATGGAGGCATCGATAGCGATACTCTCTTTGGTGGCAAAGGGTTTGACCTGATTTTTGGCGATCGCGGTAACGATACGATTTATGGCAATCGTGGCAACGACTCTATTTCTGGCGACGAAGGCAATGACTTATTGTACGGGGGCAAAGCCGATGACGTAATTTTGGGAGGCGCTGGCGACGATGTGCTCTTTGGCGATCAAGGCAATGACACTCTCTGCGGCGACGACGGTAACAATACCTTAATTGGCGGCAGCGGTGATGATTTGCTCTTTGGTGGCACCGGCGATAACTTGCTCTTTGGTGGCATTGGCAGCGATACCCTCGTCGGTGGCAGTGGCAGCGATGGTTTTGTCTTATCAGCGGGGGGAGGAATTGACACGATTTTCAACTTCACTGCAGGAGTTGATTCGATCGAGTTGGTGGGAGGCTTGGACTTCAATCAACTGTCGTTAACCGAAACTAATGGCTCGACGGCGATCGGAATTGCCAACAGCGACCAGATTTTGGCTATACTGACGGGCGTACAGCCGAGCCAGTTATCGGCTCAGAGTTTTAACTTGCTGGTTTAGTCTGCCGATCAAAGTTTCGAGTGTCAGCCAAAGAAGGGGAACGAATTCCGTTCCCCTTCTTTGGTCAAATTTGTTCGAGATACTTCAGCAAGTCGGCCATTTCTTGCGGACTCGGTTGAAACTGCGGCATTGGTGGGGTTTGCCCGCTGGTGACTTGCCGGATCAGATCCAATTCGGATTTGCGCTCGGAAACTCCGTGCAAGTTGGGCCCGACTTGACTGTCTGAAACGGAGATGTGACAACCCGCACAGTTCATTTGAAAGATGGCGGAACCCTGAAACGGGTTGCCCGTGAGGGATAGGACGCTTTTGACGTAAGGATCGGCGACTTGAAATTGACGTATTGTGATAATTGCCAAGATGATGGCAAGCAACACCGCTAGCGCAAATATGGCAAGTCGCTCGATCGGGTTTTTAATTTCATTCCTGGCAAGTTGGTTATTCAAAGGAGTTCAATTAAAAATAGTATCTACAAGAAAATTTATTTCTCATAACATAGCTTAATCGTTCGCAGCGGGGAGAGCAAGGTCTGAGACCCACGGAAGGCTGCTTTTGGGAAAATTCATCTGTGTAAGTGCTGGTAATATTAAAAATAGGTTGTTAAATCTTAACGTTGAGGAGCTCTCATGGTAGAACCGCTACTTTCAGGTATTGTTCTGGGTCTAATCTTTGTTACTCTGGCGGGGCTGTTTTTTGCTGCTTATCAGCAGTACAAGCGCGGCGATCAGTTGGGTATCAATAAGTAAAAGGCTTGTAGGGGCGGTGCCTTGAGTGCCCGCCCTGCCTTGAGTGCCCCCCGACTCATCCGTGTATCCGTGTCCAAATCCGTGTTGGGCTATTCGCCTTTGTTTGTTAAAGATATCGATCGAGAATAGCAGCAGTTTCCAAGCCTGTTTTTTCCCAGCTAAATTGTTTTGCCCTAGCCAAACCGAGCTCCCGCAAGTGCGATCGAACTTTGGCATCGACTGCAAGCTCTTGCATAGCAGAGGCAATTTCCTCGACGCTGTAGGGGTTGACTAATAACGCGCCGTCCCCCGCCACTTCGGGCATTGAAGACAGGTTAGAGGTGATGACAGGAGTGCCGCACCCCATTGCTTCGAGCACGGGGAGCCCGAATCCTTCCCAAAGACTGGGGAAAACCAGGGCGATCGCTTGGTTGATGACTTTGGGTAAGTCTGCCGCGGGGAGGTAATCGAGGAATTTTACTCGATCGGCCAATCCCAATTCTTGAACCTGCGCCTTCAGTAGCGGGGTATAGCGTTTGTCTTCCGAACCTGCTATCCACAATTCGTACTCGGAATTATCATGCAAAGCAGCAAAGGCTGCTACAACTCGCTGCACGTTTTTATAAGGATTGTGGCGGCCGATATAAAGAAAATAATTGCTTGTTGGTAAATCTAGAAAACGGAAATAACTGCTATCATATCCAGGGAAAATTGGCGTAATTAAATTATTAGGAATCTTGCAAAAATTAGCGATATCTTTGGCAGTTGATTCAGAGTCACAAATGACGTGTTGAGCCTGCCGCAGCACTTGGGGAATGTAATAGCGGTGGTAAGGTGTCAGAGGATCGAAGCGGCGGGGAAATCGCAGCGCTATCAAGTCATGTACTGTAATTATATAGCGGCAACCTGAAAATAGAGGAGCTTCGGGAATTGGGGAAAATAACAGGTTAGATTTTAGCTGTTTGTAAATTTTTGGGAGTTGGGTTTGTGTCCACAGTAATCGGTTGATGTGTCCTTTGGTTCCTTGTTCTGGTGTGAGGTTTGGGGGGATTTGGTAGCAGTTGTTATTGGGGAAATTTTCGGCTGTTAGTAATGTTGGATTGAGGGATTTTAGGTGGGGAAATAGGTTTTTGGCGTAGATGGCTAAGCCGGTGGGTTTGGAAATTAGGAAGGAGAGGTTGATGAGCAGGTTGGATTGGGGATTGGGCATGGGATAATATGTAGATGGCGGTTTTTGAGTGGGAGTTTTTTTAACCGCAGAGGGCGCAGAGGACGCAGAGAGGAGAAAGGAAGAGAGGGGAGATTTAAAGATATTGTTGTAAGATGTTGGCGGTTGCTTTTCCGGTTTTGTGCCAGCTAAATTGAGATGATCTGGCTAAACTAGCAGTTTTTAAGTTCGATCGCACTTTTGAATCTGTGGCTACTGTTTGCATGGCTTCGGCTATTTCTGGGATGCTGTAAGGATTGACTAATAATCCGGCATCTCCGGCTACTTCTGGCATTGATGACAGGTTGGATGTGATGACTGGTGTGCCGCAAGCCATTGCTTCTAAAATTGGTAAGCCGAATCCTTCCCAAAGTGTAGGGAAAACTAGGGCGATCGCCTGATTCATCAGTACGGGCAATTGAGAATAGGAAACGTAACCGAGAAATTTTACCAAAGATTGTAAACCTAATTCTTCAACTTGTGCTGTCAACTGCGGCGTGTAGGCATTGGGAGGCCCTGCTAGCCACAATTCGTAGTTTGCGCGATCGGGTAAACTCGCAAATGCAGCAATTAATCTCTCCAAGTTTTTGTAAGGATCGTGTCTGCCGGTATAAAGAAAATAATTTTTGGCGGGCAAGTCGAGATATCTAAAATTAATATTATCGCAAGCTAGGGGAATGGCGGTCATTTTCTTAGACGGAATCTGGAAAAAGTTAGCAACATCTGCCGCCGTTGCTTGAGAATCGCAAATAATGTGTTCTGCTTGTCGCAAAACCTGCGGTATGTAGTAGCGGAAATAAGCTGTTAATCGAGAAAACCGTTGGGGAAATCGCAAAGGAATTAAATCGTGAACTGTGACGATGTAGCGGCAGCCGGAATATAAAGGTGCTTCGGGAATTGGGGAAAATATCAGGCTTGACTGCAATTTTTTGTAAATTTTTGGCAAGTTGAATTGAGTCCACAGCAGCCTGTTAATTTGTCCTTTTGACCCTCGATCCGGTGTCAGAGTTTCTGGGATTTGATAGCAAGTATAATTGTTAATTTGCTGGGAAGTCAGTAATGTTGGTTCTAGCGGTTCCAGTTGCGGGAAAAGATTAGCGGCGTAAGTCCCGATTCCAGTTGGTTCGGGTGTTAAGAAGGACAAATTGATTAACAGTGAATTAGACATGATTTTAGGGAAAGATATCCGGCGACTGGAAGTCGCGACTACACATACAAAGTCCGCCTACGCGGACTAAAGAAAACGCTAATAAAATCGACTTTGATATTAGTCCTATGCAAGAGGACTTTAGCTTTGAGCCCGGGGTTTTAACCCCTGGTGGACTATTTAATTAGCCTTTAAGTTCGATCGAGCATTTGAGCTATATCGGCAGGATTTGGCAGCCGAATTGTAGCATACTCTTCGTGAAGAATATCAAAAAAACTATTGACTTTTTTCTCAAAATGTGCAAGTCTAAAGTTCTGACTGCGTTGCTGTGCACCAGCTTGAAGTTCTGCTAGCAAATCGGGATTAACAATTAGTTGATGTGAATGCTGGCACAGTTCCTCAACGGTATTGAACAAAAAGCCCGATCGCCCATGTTCCACAATTTCCGGTTGGCCGCCACCGTTGAAAACAATCGGAGCACAATAGTTGTGCATTGCTTCCACAGTCGCCATCCCGAAATGCTCAAATCTTTGAGGATTGACTTCACCCAAACCGCAGCCGTGCCAAAATATACTTGCTCTAGCATAAAGTGATTTTACCTCATCAAAGTCAGCATTGACTTTTAGCTCGATCGCCCTTGAATCTTGCTTCAATAAGTTCTGAACAGTCTTTAAATAAGGATTTTTCGGAATGCTGCTGCCAACCAAAATTAGTCGCCATCCTTGAAAATCTTCGGGATAATCCGCTAGCAAACTGCGGAAAGCTTTAATTAGTTCAATTTGCTTTTTTGTTCCCCCAGCTTCAAACTGTCCCACAGCCAAAATTATTTTTTCTTTCGGCACTTTAACTGTTGCCATTTCCACGGGCGGATAAAGCAGAAAAGTTGGCTGTAGGTTCCAGCGTTTTTCCAACCACTTGACGGTAAATTGACTGTTGACAATAATGAAAGTGTAATCATCGACAGCAAAGTGACGGTTGCGGAAGGTATTGGGAAAGTGACAGAAAAATACTGAAATTGGCGACAGTGGTTTAACTTTTTCCAGTTGGTTCGCGTTGATGAAAATATCGTAGTTTTTGCTTTCTCTGGCAATTTCATCAAAGGGATTTTCCATATCTTCCACGATGATGCTGGAATCGATGCACTGCATTCCGCGTTTATCGTAAAACGCCAAGGGCATAATTTTAATTTTGCATCCTGAAAGGTTGAGTCCGTACCACGATTCTAAGTCGGAAACAGCAACTGGTTTGTTGGCGATAAAAGTAATGTCAAATTCATTTTGCAGCAGCGAGGCGAGGGTAGCAACGTATTTTTGACCGCCACCAATAAAATGCAGTCCGTGATCGTAAATGGCGATCGACATTTTGCGATCGCCCCGAACCACCTGTAAGCGAGACAAAATGCGATCGATCTTCATCCGACTGTAAATCACCGCCAACTTTTCCGACAACTGTGGCAATACAGTTTCGATGATTTCTGGCTTCTGATAATCTAGCAGTTTTTTAATCGCTACAAATATACTCTCGAACAGCAAATCGTACTGCTTGTTAGTAAAAAAATCCGAAGTATGAATTCCTTTGACTAATTGCAACGGTTCATGTTTTGCCAAATACAAAAACCGATTGCGGTTGCAGAAATACTCGGTAAGTTTGCTACCTTTACTCGAACCCCGATATTCGTGATGGGCGATGGCGGCGGGAGTATAAAGCATTTTCCAACCGCGTTTGTGGCAGCGTTTCGCAAACTCTACATCCTCAAAATACATCACAAAATCTTCATCTATAGGCCCCACATCTTCCAGACATTTCCTGCGGAAAAGCACCGCCGCCCAACAAAGCCCTTCGACTTCCCGTTCTGTATCGTACTGTCCCGCATCTTTTTCGCCAAAGCCGACATCTTGCCAATAAAAGTTAGGTAATTGCTGAATACCAGCGCTGTTAATTCGCCCGTCTTTAAACAACAATTTGCCGCTAGTCGCACCTACTTCTTTATTAGTTTCTAGCCGTTTTACAAGAATCTCTAACCAGCGACTGTCAAGGGTAGCATCGTTATTTAGAAACCCGATATATTGCCCTTTTGCTTCGCTGATGCCGAGGTTGAGGGCTTTCGCAAAGTTGTTGGCAGTATTGACAAAAATCCGAACTTTGGGAAATAGTTCGCGCAGGGAATTAACGGAATCGTCTTGAGAACAATTATCAATTACAATTAAATCGAGTTGCGATTCGGGATACGCAAGTTTTTGTAGAGATTTTAAGCAATCTTTCGTGTGGCGCAGACCGTTATAGTTGACTATAATTAACGAGCATATGGGCAGTGCAGTCATTCGATTTTAGATTTTAGATTTTAGATTTTAGATTGAGGAATTTAAGGATTGAAGAATTTTCGATTTGGGATTAAATCATTGAAAATTTGAATCATTGAAAATTTGAAGAATTGAGGAATTTTCGATTGGGGATTTAGGATTTTAGATTGAGGAATTGAATAATTTTCGATTTTTGATTGAAGCATTGAAGCATTGCTCTCGCGAATAAATCTGGGGCCTTGTGACCAAATTATTTTGGGTCATCTTTGATGCTTTATTTTTGTCGATCGAGCAATTGAGCGGTAATCTTCTCTAAAATAGCAGTATGTTGCTGCTGCACTGCTTTAATTTGCTCTATTTCAGACTGAAAAGTTGCGATCGCTCTTTGTTGAGTCTCAAGCTGTGCTGTAACTTCGGGATATTCGCTGCTGAATTCCGATTCAATTTTTTCAAAGATAGTTTGTTGATTTTCTTGCAATTTTTGCAATTGTGTGCTTAATGTATGCACGACCCGCGTATTAGCAAAATTGTAAATTACTTGTCGTTCGAGTACCGGTCTGAGCAATTTTCGGACTATTTTCCTAACGACGATGACTGCGGAACCGAGTCGCCTTTGGTAAGAGGTAATGGGGATATTATAAATGTCGAAACCTGCTTTTAAAAGGGCGATATCTTCGTCATCTTCATTTTGGGCGATCGCACTATTTTCTGTTCCCAACAGCGACAGCTCAGCAATACCAATTCGCGGCTCCAAAGTTTGCCGCAATTTATGTATTATCTGTTGAGTTGGTATTTCTTCGTACTGCAAACTTTCCTCTCCTTTAGATAACTTACTATGACTTATTATGGAACAGGAATCTTTGCTGTTTCCATCATTGTAATTAATTGTGGAACAGGCCGGAAAGCCTGTTCAAGGGCGGGCAGGATGCCCAACCCCTACTCCCCACAAGAAAATTTATCTCTTGCTAAATCAGGATTATTGCTTCCGATATTGGCAATATCTCAATTTAAGCTATAGCAATCCTAAATCATTTGTGAATTTCTTACTCCCTCCCCGAACCCGCGGGGAGGGTTGGGGGGGGGGTAAAAAGTTGACGACTCCTGCAAGGATTGCTATAACTCAATTTGACTGTCATCACCAATCATAAACCGCAGAGCTTTTGGACGAGCCGGTGCATTGGTGAGTTGAGCTCGCTGCCCGATCACGCTGTCAACAATTCGCTGGTGAATGCCAACTATTTTCGCCCCTTGCAATATTACACTGTGTTCGATATCAGCATCAATCATCGTCACGCGATCGGCAATACTGCTGTAAGGCCCGATAAAGCAATTTTCTATGCGGCAATTTTCCCCAATTACCACTGGCCCGCGAACTGTAGAATTAATGATTTCCGTTCCTTCTCCTATTTGCACTCGCCCGATAATTTGACTTTTCGCATCTACTTTTAATTCAGTTGAAGCTACGATACAG
The DNA here is from genome assembly GCF_036700325.1 of Microcoleus sp. Z1_B2. NCBI lineage: Bacteria > Bacillati > Cyanobacteriota > Cyanophyceae > Oscillatoriales > Microcoleaceae > Microcoleus > Microcoleus sp. Z1_B2. The sequence continues at coordinate 165,454 of NZ_JAUBOQ010000005.1, read as the reverse complement.
CTATCTAAAATGATTTGGTTTGCACTCAGCAAATCATCTTTTTTACCCGTATCCAGCCACCAACCCTCTAAATTGCAGGCTTCTACCTGTTTTTCCTTATTGATGAGTTGTTGAATGGCATCGGTGATTTCCAGTTCGCCGCGGGGCGAAGGTTGAATTTGATCGATCGCCTCGTGGATAGTAGGAGCAAAAAAGTAAATCCCCACCAGTGCTAAATTGGACGGCGGAACCTTGGGCTTTTCTACTAACTGCAAAACTCGGCCTTTCTCATCAACTTTTGCCACACCGAAAGCAGAGGGATTGGAAACGGGACGCAGCATAATCAGAGCGTCTAGTTTCTGCGTGTTAAAAATCTCTAAAAACGGATCTAACTGATTCTGAATTAAGTTATCTCCCAAATACATAATAAATGGAGAATCGCCCAAAAACGGTCTGGCAACTTTTACCGCGTGAGCGAGCCCTGCCGGCTCTGCTTGCAAGATATAAGTAATTTTCGCACCGAAGCGAGATCCATCTCCTGTTTTCGTCTTCACCTCTTCCCCGGTTTCGGGACTAATAATAATCCCAATATCCGTAATCCCAGCCGCCACAATTCCTTCAATTCCGTACCACAGTATCGGCTTATTTGCTACAGGAACCAACTGCTTAGCACCCGTATAGGTGAGGGGACGCAAGCGTGTTCCTTTACCGCCAGAGAGGATGAGTGCTTTCATTGGGTGAACTCTGAGTTATGCTTTAGGGTTTGCGGTGCTGGCAACTATTGCCTGCACTTGTTGCTCTTGTTGATTTTAAACTACCGCTACCCCGCTGGCAATAGTTGCAGTGTCTCCTGACACCAATGATTTATTTTGCTCATACTTTTATAGTGCTGGACACACAGAGTTTCAATCGATTTTAGATTTTAGATTTTAGATTTTAGATTTTAGATTTTAGAATTGACTTGCGCGAGATAAATACGTTCGGCAAGTTTCATCGGATACAGGTTTTTTATTTCTGGACGGATGAATCACGTGGCGGGTATCCTCGATGCTTTCGGTCAGAAACCAGGTTTATTGCCACAGGAAGCAGTTAAAAGCTGAGTTTTTTGTCAAAAAAACCCTTTCTTAAGGTTGCAAGTGCGCCCGTCCCGATTTAATTGTCTACCCTTTTAATAGCGGCCATATCGGGCAATCAATTGACTACCACTATTGTTTTGATTTGTCAACCAAGCCCACATCTGATCGCCCAGACAAAAATGCCACCATTCGTTTGGATGCTGCTGAAAACCCGCAGCTATCATCGCATCTTTTAATATTTTCCTGCGACGGTGATATTCTTGTTTTTTCGGATCCTTACTATTACAGAAGTAATCTGGATAAGAACGTTCTGATATTTCATCAATCGGAGAACCCATATCAATTTGCAGATTGTTTTCATCCACTAAAGTTATATCTAAAGCTGCACCTGTACTGTGAGGGGGCGGCGTTGCGCGATCGAGGCTCGGTACTGCCCAAAATTGATATACGTGTTCTATAATCACTTGGCGTTTGTCTTCGGAAACCGGAAATTCGCAGCCTTGAGCTAGGGCAATTTGATTAAAAGTATAATCTACCATAAATTGCTGAACTTCCACCGGCCGATAAGCGTCAAATATCAGAATTTTCCAATTTTGATGATTTTGCTGTAGCTGGGTTTGAGCGGCGATTAAACTATCTACAACTCCTTGCCGCAAGTAGAAAGGGGAATCTGCTTTGCTGTTGTGATAGGGTGCACCCAACTTTTGATAAGGGTGCGGTATTTCAAAGGCAAAATGTTCTGCTGGAATAGGGACTAAAGGTTCGCCACATTCGTCGATCGCTATTTGCTGGTATGGTTTCATATCAAGGTGTTACCCTACTTTATGATTACTGATGAACTACAATACTCAGTATATGCTTTTCACTTGAGTCAGCCGCGCGGCAAATAGCAAAGCAGCTAGAATATCCTCATGTTCTAAATCGTCATAGTCATCTACAATTTCTTTAGCATTCATACGAGAACTGAGTAATTCAAGAATTAACTCTACTGGATATCGGAGACCGCGAATACAGGGTTTTCCGTGACAGATATTTGGATCGAGTGTGATGCGCTGCAAAAGTTCGTTTTCCATATTTTAGGAGCACATATTAAATATATCCTAACCTAAAGAGCGTAGCTTTCGATCGGTTTGTAGTAAGGACTTTAGTGCTTTCAATCTTCACCTAAAGTCCTAAAGTCCTTACAGCCAAAAAATCCTAACTTTGGCGGTAAGCAACTACCGCATAAAATGGATCGCCGCTTGGTATTCGCAGCATTTGCATAAAACTCGGCAAGTTAGGCTTGCGAGCAATTACTTCCGGCTTGCTAAATCCGGGTATATTCGCTCCTTTGACAGAATCAAAGTAACTCTTGACTAATTCTACCCGATCGCCCTCGGAACCTTCCCGCCAAGCCGCGATCGCCTTTTGATAAAACATCCGGTTGGAAAAGCTCATAATTGCTACGCCACCAGGCTTCAAAATGCGGTGAATCTCGGCAAAAATCGCATCCGGGTGCTGCAAATACTGTACCGAAACACAGTTGACAACGGCGTCAAACTCTGCATCCGGCATTGGCAATTTGGGATTTGCGTTCAAATTCTGCACGAAATAATGATTCAGTCTGCGATTTTTTGCCAACTCTTCTTCATTCATGCCGTGCCCTTCAACATGGGCAAATTGCATCTCGTCGGGCAAGTGAGAAACCCAACTGCTCATCATATCAAAAATCCGAGTATGCGGTTTCAGCCGTTCCCGATACAAATCGGTTAGTTGCTGAATAAACCCGTCATCTACGTGCGTTACAAACCGAGGAAACGAATAGAACAAATTGTCGTCGGTGTCATCTAACTTGGTGCGCTGGTCGGCTGGAAGCAACATAAATTCAGATCGCGAACTAGATTTACTCTTTCTAGTTTAAGAACAATTAAGAATTGTTAACATATCCGGCAGAGGGTGGATTCCCGCTTTTAGCGTAGCATTCGATCGCCAAAAAACTGACTTGCACCCTTTGGGGCTTGTGGCAAGAAGACGGTTTGCCGACTTCCAGCATTGGCGACAAACTGCAAGAGGTAGGCCAGACGCTGACAGGCGCGATCGATCGCATGGAAGAAACAGGCCTAGTCCGCCGGGAGAGATCCACGCGCGGCTGACAGATGCAGGTAGGGAACTGCAAAACGTCCTACCGCCGCTAGTAGCTGAAATCCGAGACAAGTCAATGACTGGAATTTCACAGCCCGATCAAGAACGCTTCTGAGAATCGATCGGGCGATCGTCAATCTTTCCTAAACCGACAAATCGCTCTTTTGGATGAAACGCAGGAGCCTCTACCTCTACTAAATTATAAATAACCGCAAAATACTACGCACTCTTAAAAACAGCAGTCTTAATAAATACTTGGACACGGATACACGGATGAATTTATAAGTCGGGGATTTGAGTTGTTTAGGGTTAAGGCCGACTAGCAGCAGAAATCCCGGACTTCTGGGAGTTGGAGAAGTTTGAGAAGTCGGGAATTTGATTATTTTCGGTTAAAGGCGATCGCCCTTGCAATATCATCTTAAAAAGTTAGGTATCTGGTATAGCGATCCTCGCATCATTTCCATAATTCTTGTAGGGGTAGCACTACCCCTACAAATCCTCATGAATGATGCGAGGATTGCTATAGTGAAAACCCAACCGAAATCTCGTTCACCAGCTAGAAAACGTATTGTTGCTTTGTGATGAGTGGCGATCGATTCAAATCGGAAAAATCTAATTGCCAAGAAAACCCTTCTATGGTATACTAGAAGATTGTGAATATTAATCAAAAGTAAAGTAACAAGCCGGGAGAAATCAAAATGACACAGCAAACCCTGCACGGAACCAGCCGCAAAAGAAAAAGAACATCCGGTTTTCGCGCCAGAATGCGTACCGTAACCGGTCGATTGGTAATCAAAGCTCGCCGCAGCAAAGGTCGCCACCGCCTCGCAGTCTAGCACTGCATCAAGGTTGAGAGGCCTCAACGATCGCCCTACGCCATGTTGCCCGATACAAACCGACTTAAGCACCGAAAAGACTTCAGCGCCGTATACCGCAAGGGAATGCGCCGTAACTCGGCCCATTTCAGCTTAAAAGCTCTGCGTAAACCAAAAAGCGCCGACTTTGCGAAACCGACAGCCGAAAAATCCTTGCAGCCAACTCGCACAGGCATTTCCATCAGCCTGAAAGTCAGCAAACGCGCTGTAGTCCGCAATCGGATTAAGCGTCAGATTCGGGCAGCTTTGCGACAGCTATTGCCCCGATTAAAATTCGGGTGGGATTTAGTAATTGTCGTGCGTCCGATCGCACAAGAGTGCAATTATGCAGAAATTCTGCAAGAATTAGAGCAGTTGTTGGTAGAAGCCGAGGTACTAGATGGGAATTCGAGAGGAAGTATATTATGAAGGCGGCCCCGCGCCCGGAGACTTGATCCTCAATTTACTCCTGGGGCTGACTGTGGTGGGAATCCCCCTAGCAGTAGGAGCAATTGTCCGGGCTCTGTGGCTGCGGTATCGGATCACGAGCCGCCGAGTGTCCGTAACTAGCGGTTGGATGGGGGGCGAACAGACAGACGTTATCTACTCAGATATAGTCAAAATCGTCACAGTACCTCGCGGTTTCGGGACTTACGGAGACATGGTGCTCACCATGAAAAATGGCAGCCGCTTGGAACTCAGAGCTATGCCGAAATTTCGAGCAATGTATGACTACATTAACGAAAAACTGCCCGCAGCCGCTCAAAAAGCAAACGCGGCCCAAGCTAAATAACCGAACCGCTTTCACCCAGATTAGAGGCCCAATTCAGTGCGAGTATTGGCAAACTCATTAAAACAAACCCGCAGACCGGGCGGTCGATCGACGGGCAATGTCCTAAGATAGAGACAAAACCCTAAAAATTGAGGCGGCTCGCCTTCAGCGGGTAAAAATAGTTCTCAACAGCAAACATAGAGCACCTAAATTAACTCAAAGCGAATGGATTTCGGTATCTCGTTTCTCTCCAACAACCTCATGCTTCCGATCCTAGATTTTTTCTACGGGATCGTGCCAAGCTACGGTTTAGCGATCGTAGCTCTGACGCTCGTGATTCGCTTTGCTCTTTATCCTCTCAACGCAGGCTCTCTTCGCAATATGCGGCGCATGAAAGTAGCGCAGCCATTGATGAAAGAGCGAGTAGATCAAATTCAAAAACTCTATAAAGACAATCCTGCCAAACAGCAGGAGGAAATGAGCAAAGTATACAAAGAATTTGGTAATCCTCTAGCAGGATGCTTCCCCTTAGTGCTGCAAATGCCAGTGCTGTTTGCACTGTTTGCAACGCTCAGGGGTTCGCCGTTTTCTGACATAAATTACAGCGTTAACGTTCAAGTTTTGCCCAAAGAACAAATCGAAACTGTTCAACCGCAAGCTTTTGCTACACCGCCCCAAAATATTTACGTCACAGGTACTTTTCATGCTCCAGTTGTGGGGGTAATTCCAGGGGGCGACAAAATCGCAGTCGGCGACACAACAAAGATAAATTTTCAAACCCCAGAGGGCAAACCTCTAAAAGTTTTAGCTGCAGAAAATAAGAGCGAAATCGACTTTGAACCCGGCTGGAAAGTCATCAAAGGCGAAGAAGTGGTCAAGGTAGATGAACAGGGCAACATCACAGCCTTAGCGCCCGGTGAAGCCACAGTTCAAGGCACAATCCCCGGATTGGCTAGTAACAAAGGATTCCTGTTTATTGAAGCTCTAGGCCGCGTTGGCGCGATCGACTCAGACGGTACACTCCACTGGGATATTTTGGTGATGATCCTGGGCTTCGGCATCAGTTTGTACATCAACCAAACCCTTTCAGGACAAGCACAAGGGCCAAACGACAACCCCCAACAGGCTACAGTTAACAAACTGACGCCAGTCATATTTTCAGGGATGTTTTTGTTCTTCCCGCTGCCCGCCGGCGTGTTGATGTATATGCTGATTGCTAACATCTTCCAAACAGTTCAATCGTTTATTTTGTCGCGAGAACCGCTGCCCGAAAACCTCCAAAAAATAGTGGACGAAGCAGAGGCGAAAACCCAAAAAGAACAAGGATTAGATGCACTTCCCTTTGAGCCCAAGCGTTCTAAGAAAAAGGCTTGATTTTAACAACAATGAAAGACTCTCAAATGCAGCGCGGACAGGCATGGTTAGAAGAATTGCTACAACTGTCCGCAATTCCTTCAAAAGTGGTATGCGAACAACAAAAAGATTGCTATTGGATGACAATAGATGAAAGCAATCTGACTCCCGAACAAGTTGCAATCTTAGTCGGGCCAAACGGTAATGTAATAGATGCCATTCAGTACCTCTGTAACACGGTTCAGAATATAGGTCAGGAAGTAGAGGAGTCAATTCCTTATACAGTTGAACTAAATGGCTATCGCATCCGCCGCCAAGAGGAATTGCGATCGATGGCAGAGTACGCAGCAGATCAAGCCCGATCGACGGGAGTTGAAGTTGAAATAAAATCGCTGTCTTCGGCAGAACGCCGTCAAGTCCACAGCTTTTTGAGCGAATGTGAGGATATAGAAACTTACAGTCAAGGACAAGAACCCGATCGGCGTTTGGTAGTGCGGCTGCGCTGACGCTAAAGAAGGAAGAAGGAAGAAGGAAGAAGGAAGAAGTTAAAAATTAACTATTCCTTTTGACCTTTGAATTCAAGAAGTAGGAAGGCAAAAGATTATGGAGACAATTTATATCCCTCATCTCCTCACAAAAAGTGAGCGGAAAGAGGTCATTGATTTTGAAGAATTTATCCCCGATTTAGAAACTCTTACTCCGGTGCGAGGACGACTGCAAGTGACTCACCAAGGGAATTATCTTGAGGTGAAGGCGAAAGCAGAAACAATAGTTACTCTCACCTGCCACAGATGCTTGAAACAATACAATCATCGTTTGGCACTCAACTCATCGGAACTAATCTGGCTCGAAGAAACAGCAAATCAAACAGATTCCAGTTCAGCAGAAATAGAAGTGGCTTTAGAAGATTTGGTGGAAAATTTGTCCCCAGGTGGCTATTTCTCTCCGGGCGATTGGGTGTACGAGCAAATGTGTTTGGAACTGCCGCACAAACAGATATGCGATATTGAATGTCCGGGAATTTCTTTAACTGATGATGCCAATACAGAAAGCACCGAAACAGTCTCAGACAGTCGCTGGGCGTCTCTGGAAGCACTTAAACGGCAATTGCCTTAGTCAGTTGGCAGTGGGCAGTTGGCAGTGGGCAGTTGGCATTAGCTAATAAGAAATAAGAAATAAGAAATAAGAAATAACCACTGACAACTAACAACTAACCACTGACAACTGACTAATGACTATTTTTAGCGACGAGTTTGAACTACTCCTGCGATCGCGCTACCCCCTAATTTACATTCCCACACGGGAAGAAGAGCGCGTAGAAGCCGCGATCGCCCAAAGTGCCAAAAAACAAGGTTCTCGCGCCGTCTACATCTGGGATTTTGTTGATGGCTACCAAGGCAATCCCAACGATACAGGTTTTGGCAAGCGCAACCCGCTCCAAGCTTTGGAATTTCTCGAAAAATTGCCCGCCAGCGCGCCGGCAATTTTTATTCTGCGCGACTTTCAGCGGTTTTTGGAAGATGTCTCGATTTCCCGCAAGCTGCGGAATTTGGCGAGACTCCTCAAATCAGTACCCAAAAATATTGTCATCATATCTCCTATAGTTTCGATCCCCGAAGACCTCAGCGAAGTGATGACTGTTTTGGAGTTTCCCCTGCCTGCGGCGGCGGAAATCAAAATTGAGGTAGAAAGGCTATTAGGGGCTACCGGACAAGCCATTGAGGGGCGTTTGCTGGACGAAATAGTACGCTGCTGTCAAGGGCTGTCGATCGAACGAATCCGCCGAGTTTTGGCCAAGGCGATCGCCACCAGAGGCGAACTCCATTCCGACGACGCGGAACTGATTTTAGAAGAAAAGCGCCAAACAATTCGCCAAACTCAAATTCTGGATTTTTACCCTGCCCGCGAAAATATTTCCGATATCGGCGGTTTGGACAATCTCAAAGAATGGCTGCTGCGACGTGGCGGTGCTTTTACCGATCGAGCTCGCCAATACGGTTTGCCGCATCCCAGAGGTTTGTTGTTAGTCGGAATTCAAGGAACCGGAAAATCCTTAACAGCAAAGGCGATCGCCCACCACTGGCATTTGCCTTTACTGCGGTTGGATGTCGGGCGCTTGTTTGCCGGATTAGTCGGAGAATCGGAATCCCGCACCAGGCAAATGATTCAGCTAGCGGAAGCTTTGGCCCCCTGTGTGCTGTGGATTGACGAGATTGACAAAGCTTTTGCGGGATTGGACGGTAAAGGGGATTCCGGGACAACCAGCCGGGTGTTCGGGACATTTATTACTTGGTTGGCAGAAAAAACTTCGCCGGTGTTTGTGGTAGCAACAGCCAACAACATCCAGTCTTTGCCGCCGGAAATGCTGAGAAAAGGCAGGTTTGACGAAATATTTTTTGTGGGTTTGCCCAGCCAGGAGGAACGGCGGGCGATTTTTGAGGTACATTTGTTGCGGTTGCGATCGCACAGCATCAAAAATTACGATGTAGAGCGCTTGGCTTACGAAACTCCCGATTTTTCAGGGGCCGAAATCGAGCAAACTTTGATTGAAGCAATGCACATTGGGTTTAGCCAAAATCGAGACTTTACCACTGATGATATTTTAGAATCAGCTAGTCAGATGGTGCCCTTAGCCAGAACGGCTCAAGAACAAATCCAGTTTCTCCAAGATTGGGCCGCTGCTGGGAAAGCTCGCCTTGCTTCTAGATACGGCAGTCTGAGCCGCCGGATTCAAGGCTAACCTTTTGAAGTCAGTAGTCAGTAGTTCGTAATCACTTGTCAGTGGGCAGTTACCAGATTTTACTCAATATTCAGCAGTCAACACTCAACCTTCTTCCTTCTTCCTTCTTCCTTCTTCCTTCTGCCCTCTGCCTTCTGCCTTCTGCCTGACATCCGTTACATCCGTTACAGCATCCGTTGCCGAACTTCCTTCATTTGCGGTTTTATGAACACTGTATATAGCGTTTTCAAATTTTTAGTGGGTTTTCTGCTCGCGATCGTCCTGATGGCAGGTGCTAGCGTGGCTGCTGCACTTTACTTTGCCGCTAAGCTAACTACTATCCCCGAAAAACCTGTTTTTTCCAACGACAAAACACCAGCTCAGGTTGCGGGCGCTGCGCCGAAGTCAACAGCCCAGGCTAGCCCTGTTTCTACATCTAGCGATGCCCCGTCTCCCAAACCGCTGGAACCGGGAGCTTACCGCGCGATGGTGACTCAGCCGATCGGCTTAATTCTCCGCGATACTGGTAGCCGAGACTCGAACCGCATTGGCGGTGTTGCTTACAAGGAAAGAGTCGTAGTTTTGGAAGAGTCGCCCGACAAAGAGTGGCAGCGAATTCGCATTGAGGATGGCAATCGCGAAGGTTGGGTCAAAGGTGGCAATACTGAAAGAATTGAGGGCGAATAGGAATTAGATAACAAATATACTCATCTCATTGTGAGGGCAGCGAACCAATCGCAGTGTGAAAATTGTTCACCAACGCCGGGTTTTTTCCTGTGTATTGTTGCCAAGGGCTATATACACATTTATTGCAAAAAGTCAAGTTAAATTTATTTTCGATATTTGAGATTGCAGTTTGATGCGCTGAGACTGCGGGTGCGATCGCCCCTGCCAAATCCTGAATTTGACATAAAAGCCCAGCAGACAAAAGGTTTCAAGAGCTCAAAGTCAACATAAAAACTTGAAAAAACATAATTTTAACTTATGTAATTCAGGAGAGTATGTTAAGAAAATTAGCAAAATTTTAAGGTTAGTTGCAAAACCCAGGCTGTTGTCACCGCTGAACAGGTAAGAGTGGTAGCTTGGATTACAAGATGTAAGTTTTCTGCTATTGAGCTAGCAACAATAAAAAATATGTACGACAAACGTCCCGATCGAGATTTGGCGACTGCTGCTGTTACTGCGGCTTTGGGAGCTGGGGTCGTTACCTCTTTTGCCGTGAGCAGAGGCCAAAACCCGCTGGTAGCCCTCGCAATTACTGTTTTTGCAGCAGGAGTAGCTGTAATTTGCGATCGGTTCGGCTTAATTTAAGCGAGCGTCGATTTTTTAATACACAGTCAACTTACGAGATGTTACACCATTCTCAATAAGCTTTTTATGAACAGGCAAGAAGCCTATTCCACAAGAAAATTCACTCTTTGTGGAACAGGCATCTTGCCTGTTCTTAAGAATGATGCAAGATGTGAGCTTATCAAAAAATCCCCGCCCTATTTGCAACTAGCAAAAGTGGGGATTTTTAGTGGCTAGTTTTTTCGTTAATCAGCGGTACTTTCCCAGACGCACTCGCCACATGAAGAAGCCGCGTTTCTTAACAAAAAACCTGCGATTTCAGGCTCTTTACCCGACAACAAATTAAGGTGAGGACAACCTGCGCCCAAGTCTTGTGGGAATTTCTGCGGCAGCCAGATAAAATATTAGCCAGCACTACCCCAGAACTTAATTGTCTTTTGACCTTAAAGGCTAAGACTATGCCTGCAAACTTTTTTGCTGAGTCTCGCGTCTCTAGAAGCAGCAATGCTATCTTGGTTGTTACCTGTAATTATTTTTGACAGTAAATTTTTTAGAAAAACGGGTGCTTCGCGCTTTCCCAGTAGAACTTAGCGTTGATAAAATCCAAGCCAAGCGTGCTAAAAATGATTTTTGGCAGTTTGCTCACACAACCCACCCACAATTTCACACTAAAAAATTATGGAATCTCTTGCTTACCTCGAACTTGCTCTTGTTTGCGAAGCACCCGCCGAGTCGAAAATTTTTGATGAGCCCAAGTGGCAAAACCTATCGAGTCAGACTTACGTCCGTTTGCTGTCTGTGGCTTTGATGCTGTCGGTTTTGAGTGCAGCCGGTTCGGCTTTTGCTCAAATAGATCCGGGATATCCAAATTTGCGCTCTGTTCAAGACAGGTTGCGGGAACTCGGTTATTTTCCCAGATCATCGACAGGTCAACTCGGCCCGGTAACAAAACAGGCGCTGACTAACTTTCAGCGAGACTATCAACTGTCGCTGACTGGTAGGCCCGATCGAGCTACTGTGATCGCACTCAACAGTTTTGCCGGGGACGATCGACCTTTTAATACTATTTATACAAATTATCGGGAGCTGCGTTTTGGAGACGCGGGTGCAGATGTTTCAGCTCTCCAGCGCAGGTTAAAGCAGCTAGGCTACTTCAGCGCCCATCCCACAGGGAGTTTTCGCGAAGTTACTCAAAATGCGGTTAGATACTTCCAGCGAATTAATCGACTGCGGGTGACTGGAATTGCCAATAGGCAAACTTTAGCTTTGCTGTTTGGTTCCACCCGGCCGATTCCCCCCGTTACTCTTCCGGGGGATATTTCGGGAAATGGCGGTTGCAAGGGGCTGCGGTTCGGGGACAGAGGGGCGACGGTAGACTTGATCCAGCGGCAATTAAAAGCTTTGGGCTATTTTGAAGGCGGCGTTGACGGCAAGTTTCGGGAACGCACTCTCTACGCTGTGACTCGTTTTCAGCAAGATTACAATCTCGTTTCTGACGGCTGCGCTGACACTGCTACTTTGACTGCTATAGATGCCCAGATGAGGCAAGCTCAAATTACCTCATGGACTGAGGAAGATTATCAACAGAGTAATGCCGGAGATTTTCTGGAGTTGGGCGACAGAGGCCGAGAAGTAGAATTTGTCCAGCGGCGGCTGCAAGAATTGGGTTATTACAGGAGCCAGATTCACGGTTGGTTCGATCGACCAACTCAAGCAGCTTTGATCCGCTTTCAGAGAGATAGCGGGATGTTCGGGACTGGAAGAGTCGATCGCAGCACTCGATCGGCTTTGTGGCAAGGCAACAGGCAGGCCTCCGCGCCTGTGCCGCAAATTGCCGCTGGTTTGCGACGGGGCGATACTGGGCCTGCTGTCCGACAACTTCAGTCTGCGCTCAGAAGTCTGGGCAAAAACCCCGGCCCGGTGAACGGAGTATTTGGAGCCGAAACCGAGTTTGCCGTGCTGTCGTTTCAGCAGGAACGCAATTTGTCACCGGCGACGGGTATTGCCACTCCGGCGACTTGGGCTGCGCTCCAAAACGGATTAGCTGGGCGGCTAGCTGTTCCTGCTGTTCCAATTAGCAGCAGTTTCAACTCTCGTCGATCGAGCATTCAGCAATTACAAAGGCGGCTGCAAGACCTCGGCTTTTACACAGGCTCGATCAGCGGAGTTTTTGATACTCCCACGAGAGACGCCCTCGATCGAGCTCAGCGCAGTTACGGGGTCAGCAGCGACGATTTGTTGAGCCAAACTTTTTAGCCCCAGCCTTGCGGCTACATCAAGGAAATCGGGTTTCTGCTTTCCGACTCATTCCTGAAATGATGTATTTTTCCTAAGAAACCCGGTTTCCGCGTAACTGCGATCGCACTTGGGCTACCGATTTTTGTTAAAAATTGTAACAAGCCGTACTTAAAATGCGAAAATAGTGTACCGTCACTCGATTGAATCCGGGGCGCTGCTGCCGTTTTGGGCGATCGACCTCGGACAAGACCAATTGCTAGAAACCAAAGACGGCCATCCCATCCGCAAAGCTTCGTGGCACACCGTATGAATGGTTAGCTGGCAGTCTAGCAGGTGCAACCCAGACTTTTCAGCTTGCTTCATGCCAATTTTCAAAATCGAATCGTTGTTAAATTCGATCGTTCTGTTGCACTGAACGCAGACTAGGTGGTGGTGGTGATGCGGGTAAGGCTGGTTTATTTCATAGTGTTTGTGACCTTCTGCTAGTTCGAGTTCGCGGAGGAGGCTCATCCTTGCCATTAACTTTAAAGTTCGGTAAATGGTAGACAAGCTAATGTTTTCGCCGCGATTTTTTAACAAAGTGTACAAATCCTCCGCACTCAGGTGATTGCCTTTGGGGAGGTTCTGAAACACGTGCAAGATGGTTTCCCGTTGGGGAGTCATCCGCCAGCCTTTGTCATTGAGTTCGGATTTGAATGAGGACGCGGTATAAAGTGCCATAGTGACCCTCTCAAGAAAGTCTGCCTATTGACAATAATACACAACGATCGAGATATTTTGCAAATATCGCAGCTTATTGAAAAAAGATTGAGGAAAAAATTTGGTTTATGATATTTATTGACTTTTAACCAGCTTTATGAATGATATCAAATCCGGTAGCATCGGAATTATTCCTCTCTGTATTCTCTCCCTCTGCGTTCTCTGCGCCCTCTGCGGTTAAATCATTCCGATAGAACCGGAAACGATATGAAAGCATCCAGGATACAAGCCCCCGGATTCATCCGTGGGGTCAATTCTTTAATCTAAAATCTAAAATCTAAAATCTAAAATCGATTGACTTGCTGCAGAGGACAGAGAAGCTGTTGAGAAGTAAATATTGTTACTTCTGCCGAATGCCTCATGCCTTCTGCACAAGTGCCAAATGCCTTGATCCCTGATTAATCGCGCTGACTGACCGCCCAAATTTAAGTCAAAGACTCCAGATAGTCGCGGACGCGGTTGCGACGCTTAGGTTGGCGGAGTTTTTGCAAAGCTTTGGCTTCAATTTGACGCACTCGTTCGCGGGACAAGTCGAGGGCGCGACCGATTTCTGCCAGCGAATAGGGGTGTCCGTCACCCAAACCAAAGCGCATCAGAATTACATCTCGCTCGCGGCTGGTCAAATCTGCCAGCAATTGCTGCAAGTCGCGGTGCAGAGCTTCTCGCATCAGCATTTCTTCTGGGGAGATGCTGTCGGTTTCGAGCAAGTCGCCCAACTCTGTATCTTTTTCGTTGCCCACTTTAGTTTCCAAAGAAACAGAACGGGGGACTCGCAGCAAAACTTCTCGGACTTGGGGCGCCGTCATGTCCAACTCAACAGCGATGTCTTCGATCGTAGCTGTCCGACCTTTTTCTTGAGAAATTTTGCGCTGGGCTTTTTTGATTTTGTTCAGTTTTTCGGTGATGTGGACGGGGAGGCGAATGGTGCGGCTTTGAGTGGCGATCGCCCGCGTAATTCCCTGCCGAATCCACCAGTAGGCATAGGTGCTAAACCGATAGCCCCGCGTCGGGTCAAACTTTTCTACAGCTCGCTCCAGTCCGAGAGTACCTTCTTGTATTAAGTCGAGCAATTCTAAACCGCGATTTTGATATTTTTTCGCCACCGAAACCACCAGGCGCAGGTTCGCCTTAATCATGTGGTCTTTCGCTTCGATGCCTTCAGCTTGAACTCTTTCGATCGTCTCAACCGTCATCTCGGCTAACTCGGCCCACTGGCGCTTGCCTTCGGCCATAATTCGCTTGAGTTCTGGCACGTCACCGACGCCGGCAGTTAATGCCCAGCGTTCCAAGGAAGGTTTGTGTCCCAACTGTGCGGACAAGCGATCGCGCACTTCAATTAAATGCACGAAACGCGCAATTAGCCCTTCTTCCTGGGAGGCGACGGTGTTGCGTAATTCCAGCAATTTGATATAGCGCTGAACTTTTTGAGCTTCCGAGACTTCTTCGTCTCTACCCAAGAGACGAACCCGACCTATTTCTTGGAGGTACAGGCGCACTAAATCTGTAGTGCGACGGTTGGCATTTTTTTGCAATTTGGCTGCTGGGTCTGCATCTTCTGTCTCTGCTGGGTCTTGGTCGAGCAGTTCGTCTCCAGCTTCTTCAACATCTTCATCCAACACATCACCTGGCAAGGGATTGACTCGCAGTTGTTCGTCGAATTCAGCTTCAGCGTAAAAAGAGGTGGCTGGCATAGTGATTTTCTCAGTGGCTCCGGTGAAAAGATGCTACGCTTGGCGGTTATTTATAATTAAGATGCCCACTTGGTTAAGACGAAGCATCACCGCTTTGTGTTTCTTTAGTAACTTTCCTGACTTTTTTGCTGTTGGAGAGATCGAACTTTTGCTGCCCCACTTGTTTTACCAAGATTCTGGAAAACGCTAAGAACTTTCTGATGTAACAGGTTGAAGGCCCGAAAAGTGTGTTGTACTTCTTTGTTTATGTAGCTAGTATAGATAGTGACTCGCTATAAACAAGTGACGTTAGTCAGAAGTTAAGTTAATCTTCATCACCGATTACCTGGTTCCCGATCACTTCGGAAAATTAGCCATTTTTTTAATAAAACTTTATATAACTCGGCGCTCTTGATTAAATACGCTGCCGTGAGCGCGGAAGTTTAATCCATTATAGAATATGGGTCTCAGAGTTGCTAGAGTCCCCTGTACCGAGTTATTGGCTGACGCAAAAACCGGGTTTCTCGATGTCTTTTGCGTAAGTCATGAGTTTGAGGGGGCGATCGACCGATAATTGTTTTGCTATGGGCTGCTGCTTCGGGCTTAACATCAGGCCGAGAACCCCAGCATCAGAAACGGGGTTTTTTGCACCATGCCGTCACAGAAAGCGCAGGTTTTTCGTTGCTGTTGACTCGATCGGGTCTTAAAGCCCTGGACGTAGGGGTGCGTCGAAACCGGGTTTTTTCACCAAAATACTTGATTAAAGCCCTAAATCTCGGTTAAAAAACCCGGTTTCTTTGTGGGCGAGTGGCTCAATCCTATCTTACTGAGAATGGTGCGATCCTCTTCGAGGGCTTCGCTAACGGGCGCGAGTCAACTCAAATTAAAATTGCTAGCGTGGGTAAAGTTTCATCAGTTCCCTCACCTGTTCGGCGTGATAGGAACTGCGAGTTAAGGGAGAAGCGACAACTTGCAAGAATCCCAAAGATTCGCCAAACTTTCTCCAAGCATCAAACTGTTCTGGAGGCACAAAGTTTTCGACGTTCAAGTGCTTTTGAGTCGGTTGCAGGTACTGTCCAACTGTTAAAATATCGCAGCCGACAGCCCGTAAGTCCTGCATCGCCTCCCGAATTTCGGCGTCTGTTTCTCCGAGTCCCACCATGATGCCGGATTTGGTGTAAACCCCAGGTGCGAGTTCGCGGCTTCGCTGCAATAGTTCCAAGGTGCGATCGTACTTTCCTTGCGGCCGCACCTTCCGGTAAAGTCGCTTTACGGTTTCGGTATTGTGGTTGAGTACCTCTGGCCCGGCTGCGAGAATAATTTCTAAAGCTTGCCAGTTGCCACACAAGTCGGGAATCAAAACTTCTATAGTTGTATCGGGCATCGCCGATCGCACTGCTTGAATGCACTCGACAAACTGAGACGCGCCCCCATCCGGCAAATCGTCCCGGTTGACAGAGGTAATCACGACGTGGTTGAGTTTAAGCCGCTGCACCGCTTGGGCCAATCTTTGGGGTTCTGTGGGATCTAAAGGTTGGGGCTTTTTCTCAAAATCGATGTCGCAGTAAGGACAGGCGCGGGTACAAGCCGGGCCCATAATCAAAAATGTCGCAGTACCTGCGTTGAAGCATTCGCCGATGTTCGGACACGACGCCTCCTCGCAAACCGTATTCAGGGATAAATCCCGCAAAATTTCTTTGACGTTGCCGACGCGCTCCCACTGGGGGGCTTTAACTCGCAACCACTGGGGCTTAACTGTCACGTCTGTCTCCGCCTGAGTAGTGTTTTACAAATAATTATATACGAGGTTGCTAAATTTTTACTTGAATGTGATAAGCTTAAAATCTAGTGACTAATTTCGGGATGTAGCGCAGCTTGGTAGCGCACCTCGTTCGGGACGAGGGGGTCGCAGGTTCAAATCCTGTCATCCCGATTGCTTTTAACTCTTCACGGGTAACGGGTTTCAGATTTATTACCTTCTTGGACATTTGACTTTCCGCTCATCTTTCGCTCAGTCCGACTCTTCTAAGTAGCTGAGTATCTCCAACAGTGCCTCCATGTCAGCCAAGTCTGCCCTCGACTTTTTGCGCCGCGCTTTCAACTGGTTGAGCAAGTCGGCCGGCTCTGGGAAATCGGGAAAATTTTTCCTGGCTGCATCATTTTTTGATTTTTGTCTCAGGTCGGAGAGTTCTGTCTCAAGTCCCTCCCGATCGCGCCGCACTTCCTTGAGCTCTTGCTCCAACATCTGCACCTTCAGCCCTAAATCGCCGTTGCGCTCGTGTAACTGATTCAGTTCTTTATCCCATTCTGCAAGCTGCTTGTTGGCCGCTTTCAATTCCTGCCTGAGTGATTCATCGTTGCCGTCACTCAGGCACTCAATTTTCCCAAGCGTTCTTCAATCCCTGCTAACTTAGCTGCTAGCAGAGTGTCTAGTTTATTGTCTAGCAGTTTGTCTAGCACTGGTTCGATGTCCAAAATTTCGGACACTTGTGTTTGAGGTTGGGTTAGCGGCGCCGCTATTGCTTGGTTGGCCGCTTGCTCTAAAGTTCGCACTACCCAAGCATTGACGCTCAAACCCTCTGCGGCTGCGACATCTTTAATGGTTTCGAGCAAGTCTCGGCGGCCGTCCAATCTCAAGTTAAGCTGGCATCTGTCTGTCATGTCTAGTACCTGTCTAGTGATTGTCTAGTTAGATACTAGCACCTTGTCTAGTCATTGTCTAGTGATTGTCTAGTTAGATGCTAGCA
The DNA here is from genome assembly GCF_036700325.1 of Microcoleus sp. Z1_B2. Taxonomy (NCBI): domain Bacteria; kingdom Bacillati; phylum Cyanobacteriota; class Cyanophyceae; order Oscillatoriales; family Microcoleaceae; genus Microcoleus; species Microcoleus sp. Z1_B2. The sequence continues at coordinate 147,876 of NZ_JAUBOQ010000005.1, read as the reverse complement.
CCTGTCTAGTAGTCGTCTAGTTGGTTAGCACCGAGTTGTTCCAGACGTTCTTCAATGACAGTTATTCGTTGAATTAGTGGGGCAATGCGATCGGATATCAGTAGGTCTACACTTTTGGCGGTCACTGTAGACACGAGGCTTGTGTCACTCTCTGTAGCCACCGCTGTAGACGTGCCTGAGACTTCCTTGAGAATGCGTTGTGCAGCTTGACTAAGCGACTCACCGTCTAGCTTCTGAGCTTCTATCCAGTTCAGGAAGTGACCGGATGCCCTGAATGATACGACTTGACTCTGACTCATTGTAGACACCTGTATACAGTATTTGTCTACAATAACTGATGTCTGTCTACAGTGTCAACAGTTTGTCTACAAAACTTGTAGACACGAAAATCCCCCAATTAAGGGGGAGAGGAATTGAGCCGTTAGTTGTCAGGCAGTGGCTAAATTTTCCGCAGGTCGCAGAAGAGCATGGAGATTATCCGGCCGCCCTTGTGTTTTTCGCGCTCTTGCCAGTCAACCTTGCAACTGATGCTCGTATGAATCTCAACGATGCGGCCGTGCCAGTTGTAGCTAGAGTCCTCTGGCTTATTGCCAGCCACTTTGTCTCCGACTCTGAATGCTTTGAGCGGGTCAGAACATGGGATGCCAGTGAGTAGTTCTGTCAATTTTTGCTTGTCGGAATCCGAGAGTTTGGAGAAAGAATTACAAAAGTCTAACAAAGTTGGGTTTAGTGCTCCAGCATCTCCAGCAGCGCTCTGCGTAAGGATTGTTTGCTCCAGCGGTGCTCCAGCAGAAATTTCTTGCTGGAGCACTGCTGGAGACGATATCCTTGCTGTGTCTACTGCTGGAGATGCTGGAGCACTTTTTCCACTTCTTTCAGACTTTTGTTTGCTGATGCCGACATAGTAAAAATCACCCATTGTCCGCTGACCTTCAAAGCCCCGTTCTGTGTGCCGATGCTTCTCCAGCTTGGGAAAAATCTCACAAAGGCGGGCATATAACTGGTTGATAGCTTTCACAGGTTTGTCCCACTGGTTAGGTAAATCATTCCAAACCAGTTTGTCCTTGCCCTTCTCGTTCCACTCAATCTCAAGTATCCCCGCCTCTTGATACCACTCTTGTAACTCGCTCCATAAGTCTTTGGCATAAACGCGATCGCCCTTGCCAGCTTCATACCCCAAGTCCCTCACAAACTGCCACAAGTGCCGGCTTTCCTCTTGAGCTTCCCGCATCGCCTCACGAGTTGCCTTGTAGTCAATCCCCTCTTTCAGTAGCAGTGGCAACCGCTCCAACATCTTGTTGAGCATCGCCGGCGCAATCCGCTCAAGGATAAAGTTCTCATCATCCTTAAAGCGCGGGTCAGCCTCTAATTCACCCTGAGACGGGTCAGCATTATGCTTGTAAGTTTTCTTGAAACTCAGGATGCCGTAGCGGTCATCAATAGCGGCCGTCCCTCCAGTGATAGAGGGTAGTTTGTTGCAGTTGGCTAAAAAGATGGCCGCAGGTTTGTATTCGTAGCTGTCCTTACCTTTAGGTTCAATGTCGATCGGGTCGCCAGTGATGAACTGTTTGAGACTCTGAATATTGTCGAGGTCTACTTTTGCAGTGTTCTCAAAAGCCCAATTACAGAGCCCCCCTAGCAGACCGGACAGATTGAACTTGCGGCCATTGTCATAGGATTTGAAGTCTGACAACGACTTGTTAGTCATTCCCCTCCCCAAAACAGCGGCCAACACAGCTCGCAATGTATCTTTGCCATTAGACCCCTCGCCGTGGCATAGCAAACCTTTAACGCCCCGTCCCGTCAGCTTGGAGCGAACAAGCTTCAAATTCAACGCAGCAGCAGCAGTCCGCAAAAATACCTCACGCTGCGACGGCTCCAAGCATTCTAAAAGGCGATCGCAGTCCGTCGCGTCAATGTCAGGGTCATACGTGCAGCCAACATAGGTATAGACCTGGTTAGGGTCATGTGGAACAAGCGAGTGAGAACCGTCAGGGTTAATTTTCACTACCCCTTTAGTCGTGTTCAACCCATCAGGATTGATGGTATTAGGGTCTACGGCCACAGCTAAGAGCATATAACTGTAGACTTCATTGACACTGGCAGTGTTTGCACGGTTGCAGCGATATTTCCCTTTGACCAATTCAGAGTAAGTGCTCAGCCAGTCAAGAATACGCCGCTTCTCAATAGCTTCCGAGCGCAGTTCGTAATGAGTCCCGATGAACTCAAAAAGTTGTCCTGCTATTGAGGCCCAGGGCGTGTCAGAGTACAGCGCGTCCACAGCTTTCTGCACGTAGTTTTGCTCTGGAGTCGGTGCAGTGTCTGGGATGTAGTCGCTTCCACTACTGTCATACTTCTGGCATACTACTTCTTCTCGCGTGCGCGGGTGAGGAGTTAAAGAAATATTAGGAGTTAATTCCGTTGCAGCGTCGTTGACTACTTCCTCTACCAGTCGGATGAATTCCTCGCTATCTATGGCTTCCAAGATTTCTCTGATGTCTCCCGCTTCTGGGATGTCTGAGTAGATGTCACATGGGTCAACAACCACACAAGGGAACTGGATGTGACGGGCAACCAGCCAAACTTCTTGACCCTTCTTGATACCCGCGTCATCGTTATCGCGCAACACTGTAACACTGACGTTTTTGCCTGTCGCTTGCAGAGTTTCGAGCATTATCTGAATTTCGGGATGACTCCAATTGGAACCTTGCAGAGTCAGGGCCGCTGTGCCGATGCCCCGTGCAAGTTCTACGTTATTTTCCCCTTCAAGCATCAGAACGAGAACGGGTTCACCGTCTGGTAGTGCTTCTAGTAGTTCGATAACTTCATCAATCCGATATGCTGGCCAGCGAGCATCACCCTTGCTCCAGACTTCCTTGCCGCTAGGGTCTATGTGAATTTGGCGGCAAGTTTTGTCGCGTCCCTTTGGCTTACTTGCATCGGGCCAATCAAACCGCAAAACCTTTTGAGTGTCGCTGTAGGCGTAGGTGATTTGTGTGGCACTGTCGGGAACGCCTTTGGGAACGTATTTGGGTTGTTCGGTGCGAGGTGGTTTTCCGGGTGCGGGTAATCTCAGAAGTTTCGCGCCGATCGGAACTGGTACGGGTCGATATTCCTTCTTTTTGGCTTTTGGTTTTTTTGCCGGTGGCGCGGGATTGTCCTCTTTTTTGCACTCTGCCAAAAATTCAGCCAGTGGTCGGATAGCTTCCCGAATATCAGCGGTTGAGCAAGCGTTTGTCCAGCACTGGTACTTACCGTTCTTGTGGTCAATCCCTAAGCTATGACCTTCGCAGACAGGGCAAATATAGTAATTTTTGGCTTTGCCTGGTTCCAGCTTGTCCAGATGGTCGCGGATGTCGAATTTTTTGGGGGTGCTTGAAGTTTGGTCGTTGTTCGGAGTAGAATTGTCGTACATAAATTTGGCTCGCCCCTACGGCGAGTTGAATGTGGATGAATCCTCAAAACCGTTGCGCTCAGGTACCAATTGAAGGCAGCGGTTTTTTGGTGTCTAGAATTTGCTGAAAATTTAGAGCATAGGAGGTACCGCTCCGCAAACTTTAGTAAGCGGACGCAGCTACGAAATCACAACGCTGTCTCTGTGGCGGCCAATGTCGGTCTAGGAGACTTTGCTTTATCTCTTCAAAGGTAAAGTCCCGGCGTTCAGGTACTAGATTGTTGTCTAGGGTTGATGCTAGACAAATTAGCAGAAGTATTGCAGGGCTGAAGGAAGCTAGCAGTAGGGCGAAGGTAAGGTCAATCCAATTGCTTGCAAAGGTAACAATTATTTCTATTCGGGCAACAATACGCTCTTCAGAGAGTCCTCGCTTCCGGAAGGCATTAATGGTGTCCTGTACAAGCTCTGCTACTTTCTCTATCGCTTCTTGCCTAGTCTTTGCCCCTCGCGTTCGGGATTCAATCATGCGAACAAGTGCGGCTGCCGATTGCGGAGCCATATTTCTAGTTGATGGGCGGATTTGTCGAATCAACCACTTGTTCATGAGAACCAATTTTACAGGGATAGAGAGTCCTGGCTTAAGAGATATTCCCGCTCTTTCTGGAGCTGAGAGTGTACCTGGTTGATAGTCATTCCAGATTCACGGGCAAGTCTAGTTAGTAGAGTTCCCTTGGGTCGGTAAGTGTGAGACTGCGAGCCCTTATGAGTTTGCCGAGTGCGGCGGGTAAGGGCCCGCTTGCTGCGAGTTCCCAGTTGGGGGTAAAAGATTAAGTTCATAGGTGATAGTGCAACGAACCAACCCTAGGGTTGTGCGTATACCTAGTAGCGTCAAAGTCTCTTCTAGTCTAGCTTTGAGAAGTAAAATATTTTGCCGAGCCCTAGGGTTCGGCAAAACCTTACACCGATGAATTTGTTCGGCTACTACCTATCGCCCTGACCACCTAAAACTGCATCCCACGGTCGAGGTTGTGGTTCCCCTGGTGTTGCCGGGACTGCTACCCCAAGCTGAGGCAATTGCAGGTCATTGAGGTAGTAAGCGTACTGATTGTCCTCCCCCCGTTGCGGGTAGAACTTGCCGTTAGTTTTCCAAAAGAAGTCCTTGCCTCGCAGAACTGCCAAAACTAACTCTATTTCTGACTTGGTACCAGTCAATCTTAGGGCTGCTGTGGTTGGGATGTTTGGCTGTTTAGTCATTACTTTTCCCCTCAAACTGATTGAGTAGATTTTGCAATTTGACCTTGCCTTCTGAGAATTTACGTCCCCCCATTTTGAGTACATTCTCAACAATCCAAGTCACAGACTTACCCGCTTCCATCGACTTACAAACTTCCAAGTATATAGGGTAATCAGGAGAGTCGGAAGGGGAAGCGGTTTCCTGTAAGTCACTGCTGTATATAGCTTCCAGTGCTTGACGGCTGGCTTCCACGTCAACACCAGGGGAAGTCAGGATAAGTTCAGCTTCCTGCTGTCTTTGTTGCTGTGAAACGTAGACGCTGGTGCTGATTTCATCCTCTACATCTGCCTTGATTGCCCTCAGTTTCAATTCCTCAATCTCTCCCTCGTCTGCTAATTGACGGGCGATGTTGCCAGCAGAAACTGCACAAGCAATTGCAGCACACAAGCTGACACCTTGCAGTGCTTTGTGAATGTCTAGCTTTTTGTCTAGTGCTGCTAGTGGAACCAACCACAGCACGACAGAGGACGCACTCAACACAAACAGTTTTAGCTGCATAGAAACACCCCCAAACCAATCAGCAACATCGCCAGACCGCCGATGAGAACTGCTTGCAAATCAGCAACTGTAATCTTAAGTAGTTTGCTCAGGGAATAGTCCAGCAACCAGCTCAGCCCCCACGCAATTGCCATCGCTGCTAACAAGAATAGGACTGCTTTCATTGCCATCGGATGCAGACTCGCTATCCACCCCAGAAGGGTGAAAGCGACGCATCCGGCAAGGAAGTAATTTGCCAGATACATCGCTTTCATTTAGTTAGTCCCTCCTGTGAGTTTTGCCTTGATTTCATCAATGCGAGTCCGAGCATCGCTGTCAGCTTTGTCGATACCTAGTCCTAGGCGGGCATAGCCGGGACGCAAACTGTGCAAGTGCTTAGCCAGTCGAGTGTCTGAGCGTTTTTTGCCCAGTTCATTATCTGCCACAACACCCTCATATTTGCGGTGATGCCGGTGAACTTTAGCATCGGCTTCTTCAACTTTTGCCAGTGCTTCATAGGCGCGTTTAGACTGTTTTGCACCGTCTGTTTTCTCCTTTGCTAAATCCTTCATGGCGTCCGCTTCTTCTTTGGTGAAGTAGCGCGGTGCTGGCACAACTGGAACACTACGGATGCTGGAAAAGTTACCAGGATTTAGCGGTGTGATAACACTTGCGTCGGTGCTTGCCAAAACTTTGGATTTGTCGATTGCGTGTCCGCCGTCGTTGCTGGCAGTGAGTTTTCCAGCATCAGAATTGCCGCCGAATAGGCGTAGTTGTAAGCTCATAATTTTGTCCCGATTTGAATGTTGATGCGAACTGGGGAGGGAAATAAATTCAGGGGATTGATTTGACGCCACATAGACATAGCCAGCACAAACACTCCCGTCGATGCGAGTATGAGTGCGATGAGTTGCCCAAGGTCAACCCAGTCTAAAAAGCTGGTGGAATTCTGGCGGGTGAAACCGCACACAGGGAACGAACCGTCGTTAGTCCAATCTAGGGTGTCTACACTTTCTAGAACTGTGTCTAGTGGTGCAGTCAAGGTATACAAGCAGTCGAACTGCTTGCGACTACTTGCGACTGTTTGTATAACTTCGGGTACTGTGTCAAGCAGTTCAGGCACTGCGTCTACACTTCCTAGAACTGTGTCTAGTGGTGCAGTCAAGGTATACAAGCAGTCGGACTGCTTGCGACTGTTTGCGACTGTTTCACCTGTGTCTAGTGGTATGTCTAGCACTGCGTCTACAGTGTCTACAGTCGCTGTGTCAAGCAGTTCAGGCACTGCGTCTACACTTCCTAGAACTGTGTCTAGTGGTGCAGTCAAGGTATACAAGCAG